>JAYSRS010000182.1:0-1978 GCA_043720935.1 Saprospiraceae bacterium | reverse complement strand
TTCTTGACTTTGAAACCTTGGGGTTTGCCCACATTCAACCCAAAAAGACGGGTTCCCCTCCCTATCATCCAGCATTGATGATGCGCATTTATCTCTACGGATACCTCAATCGGGTGCGCTCATCTCGTAAACTCGAAACCGAATGTACCCGTAACCTCGAAATGCAGTGGCTGTGTGGGCGACAAATTCCCTCTTATCACACCATCGCTACTTTCCGTACCTTCAAATCCGACAACGGCAGCATCAATCACCGTACTGCTTTTGAAGGAGGTTTTTCGAGCTTTTAACCGCTTTTTGAACGGGCAAGACCTTTTCGGCAAAGAAACCGTAGCCACCGATGGCACTAAAATCAGAGCCCAAAACGCTAAGAAAAAAAATTATACCGAGGATAAACTCATCAAAAAAATTGAACTCGCCGATGTCAATATCGCCCAGTATCTCGACGATTTAGATCAACTCGATGCCGCCGAAACCGCCGATGCCGCCGATGTTTTAGACTTTCAGAATGCTGAATTGAAAGAATTTACCAAACTCAAACTCCTTGACGCTCAAAAATGGAAGGATAAGTACACCGAATTTCAAGCAGAACTCAAACGCCGCCAAGCACAAGACCCCGACATTACCCAAATCTCAACCACCGACCCCGATGCCCGTTCTATCGTTTTGAACAATTCGGGGCACGCCGAAGTCGCCTACAATGTCGTCACTGCCGTGGACGAAAAACACAAACTCATCGTTAATTTTTTTACCGATAACATTAAAGACACGACTCTTTTAGCCGATAGTCTCATCGCCGCAAAAGCCGAACTCGATAATGATTTTCATCCCCATTTGCATCTTGTGAACGAGGATTTAGCCCAAAACAACGAAAATACTGAGGGGGTAGCCGTTGTGGATTTATCCCAAAAACTAAACCCCAATTCGACCCTCATTGCTTTGGCGGACAAAGGTTTTCACGCCGCCGTTCAAATCCACGAATGTACTTCTAACAACATCATTACTTACGTAGCCGTACCCCATTTCGCTTATTCGGGTAAGGACAAAAACTTTACCGTCGAGCATTTTAAATACAACCACCAAGACGATACTTTCACCTGCCCAAACCAAAAAACGCTCACTTCTAACGGTGTTTTTTACAACAAAAAAAACCGCCGTGGCGTGGTCACGAACCGTTACAAACGTTACAATATGAGTCCAAAACAATGCGCTGCCTGTCCTTTTGCCGCCAAATGTCTCTCCAAAACGGCCATCAAAAATCGGGTCAGTCGACAAATTGAGCGTGCCGAATGTCAACAAGCCGCCGCCGACAACAAGCTGCGCATGGACTCCGTGGCGGGCAAAAAAATCTATCTCCAACGACAAGGCATCGTCGAACATCCCTTCGGCATCATCAAAAGGCAGTGGGACTGTTCCTACACCCTCCTCAGACGCATGGACAAAGTGAACGCCGAGTTTGCCATCGTTTTCACCTGCTATAACCTGAGGCGTGCCGTGTCCATTTTGTCGGTCAAAACGCTGCTGGATAGGCTCAAAACACTCAAAAGGGGGCTTAATCGCTCGTTTTGTCGCTTCCTTGATGCCGTTTTAAAGCTTTTTCATTTTTCAATACTTCCAAATCAACTGTTTTGGGGCTTAGCTTAAATCGGCAATATTTTAGGCTGGGGATTGGTGGCGGCGGAATTTTTTGTAATTTTGTTGGGCGATGGGGTTTTTTCACAGACTGCGTTCCGTGAAACCAAAAAAGGCACCCGTTCTTCGATTAAACGAAAGAAAATAAATTTAAAAAAATAGACTTTGTAAAAAAAAAAATAACTTTGCATAAAATACTCATAACAATTCAAAATACGTATTGCATATTTTGAATTGTTGAAAAATACAATTATAATAAAATTAATTTTATAACTCATTAATTATCAGTCAGATACTCTATTAATGTACACTATATTTTATAATAACATGCGTATATTCAAGAGTTAGG
>JAYSRS010000181.1:0-5537 GCA_043720935.1 Saprospiraceae bacterium | reverse complement strand
GCAACACCACTTTTCACTTTTCACTTTTCACTTTTCACTTTTCACTTTCCACTTTTCACTTTTCACTTTTCACTTTTCACTTTTCACTTTTCACTTTTCACTTTTCACTTTTCACTTTTCACTTTTCACTTTTCACTTTTCACTCAACGGGCGGTAATTTTCTGTGACACTTGCTGTTTCTATCCTTCGACAGAACCCATCCGTTAGATGGTGTGGTGCGCTACGTTGTTCGGACTTTCCTCATTGTTTTGTCGTATTTTCCTAGGAAAACTTGCAAAACACCGCGATAGACCGATGAGCAGTTGGCGCAAAGGTAGCCATATTTCTGATTTTTTATCTAAAATGAATCGTCAAAGTGTCGCCAATCACCAATTTACGGCGTTGCCGTTCGGTTGTGAAGCCATTGTCGCGGCCAATTTGATAACCCGCCGTGGAATCATTGTAGAAAAGCTGCCCGATAGTGAAGAGCATATCGCCCTGTCGGACTTTGTATTTAATAGCGTCTTTTTCGGTTTTTCTAAACCCTTCCTGTTCGCTGAGCAACAGTTTAATCGAATCGCTTTTGACGGCAATTTGATGCTCATATACTGAGGGGGCCGTTTTTTGATTACAAACGAACGTAAAAAGTGGCAACAACAAGATACCTAACAGCATTTTGTAGCGGCTTCGGCGTTCAGCAGCCAATTCCAGTTCTTGTTTTTTACGCAATAGTGCCAACTCGCCTTCGAGGGCTATGCGTTGCCTAAGGAGGTCGTTGTACCGTTGTTCGATTGGTTCGTCGAAAGACATATCGTGAGAATTGAAAATTTAAAATTAGTGCGGCGAAATTAAGTCTTTCTTTTATGAAATTATAACCAAAACATAATGGCTTTTACTTCACTGGATTTGAAATAGTCCAACTTGAAAAAATACTGAGGGGGTATCTCATTGCGGCGTAGCTGCAAAATCTAGGTAATAAAACCCACAAACACCCGATTTTGAATGGGGTGTAACCGCAAAACAAGCGGTTTAGCGGTTACACTGCTTAGAAAACAGCGTTTTTATCTTAATTATTACTGATGTTACGCAATGGCACACTGATTTGAGGGATACGACTGATTTACGCTGATTTTTTTCTATAAGCATTTACATTAAAAAAGAAATCCTTTTAAATCAGTCGTATCCCTCAAATCAGTGTGCCATTTTAGCTGCTTGCGTAACATGAGTTATTACCAAGATTTTGCAGCTACGGCGCAATAATACACTTTTTATTATTTGCGACATAAAACCGATAATTCCGCAAAAAAAAGAGGCTGTCTTTTTGAGACAGCCTCTTTTTTTTGTCGAAAATACTAAGGATAAAAGGGATAAATGAAAAATGATAAACAAAAAGGGATAAACAAAAAGGGATAAACAAAAAATGATAAACGAAAAGTAAAAGTAGTAGATGTTTATTATCCATAAATCACACACTTTTCGCTTTTCACTTTTCGCTTTTCGCTTTTCACTTTTCGCTTTTCGCTTTTCGCTTTTCGCTTTTCGCTTTTCGCTTTTCGCTTTTCTAGTGGCTCACCTTGTTTTGCTTGCCTTCATCGCCAAACAATTCGCGGCTTTTACGGTTGTAAGCCTCGGCAGCTTCTTCGGCGGAATCGTACATACCCAAATGGATAGACTTTTTGTTGGCCGAAATAACAGCGCGGTAACGATTGTTCTCGCGGTAAACGCCCGTATAACCAATGTGATTGCTTGTTCTGCGCTGCCGACTAGCAACGGCGCGTGACCGCCAAGCAATGTTTTCGAGACGACAGTCCAATTTATCACCATTTTTTGCCCCAACCAAATTTTTAGTCGTTGACCGTTGGTCAGCTAAAAATCGCTCGGCAAGCAATTTATGAAGATAAAGGGTCTCGGTTTTGTAGCCCTCTCCGCTAGGATTTTTCCATGTTTTCTGAAAGACCGCACAGCCGCTCGAGTGTTTGCGGAGATTCTCCGCAATTTTAACTTTCGCAAAATAAGGGTCTTTAGTCAGAAATTCATAGACGTTGTCGTCAACAATGACGCTCTCGTCGGAATTTTTTAGTTTTAATTTTACTAACACGATGCAGGATTTTGGTATTAAATAATACTTTTTCTAAGACGCTGGGTGTAATTTGATATAATGACGTTTATTTGTATATAAATAGTAACTGTACAAATTCAAAATGGGCATGCCCAATAATGTACAAGAGCATTATCTAAATATTAAAATAGCTATTGTAAACGTTTAAATGTCAAGTAATAGTACTTTCACAATCTTTAAACCTCGTTTACGAAATCAAGGACAAAGTAGAATCTTTCGACGATTACTAAAACATTTGTAAAAGAATTGCCAACCTAACAATACATAAACATTAATTAAATATTTCAATGGTAACTCAACGGGAAAATACACGCTTTTTAAGACGCTGTTTTGATGTGGCACAGCTTGCTAACAGTGCTTCAACTTCACCAAATCCTGCGGTCGGGGCGGTCATTGTTGCTCACGAACAACGCATTATTGGTGAAGGATTTACGCAACCTTTTGGCGGGCATCACGGGGAAGTCATGGCGGTTAAATCGGTTAAAACAGCAGACCGTATTTTATTGCCTTTTTCGACAATGTATGTCTCGCTTGAGCCGTGCTTCCACTTTGGCAAAACGCCGCCCTGCGTAAATTTAGTGTTGGACGAAAAAATGTTGAAGGTTGTTATCGCACACCTTGACCCTAATCCTTTAGTGTCGGGTAAAAGTATGGCAAAGCTACGGAAAAACAATGTAAATGTGCAAATTTTAAAGGCTCTTTTTAATCCCAATAACAAGTTAATACGACAAAACGCTCAAAATGCCCCAAATACTGAGGGGGTATCGCCGAGTGAACAAAGATTGTTAGAAAACGGAAAGGTGGCTACTTTAATGCCTTTCTTTATAAATATGACAAAAAAACGACCTTTTATTATTTTAAAATGGGCGGAATCCGCCGACGGTTTTATCGGTAAAAAAAGTCAAACAACGCTGATTAGCAACGCATTTTCTAAGCGTTTGGTGCATAAATGGCGCAGCGAAGTGGATGCAATTATGGTCGGCACGACAACCGCCGCACTTGATAATCCCGAATTGACCAACCGATTGTACTATGGTAAAACGCCCGTTCGGGTTGTGTTAGATAGGCATTTAAGTTTATCTCAATCGCTTAAAATATTTGATGGGTCGGTCAAAACGCTTGTGTTTTCAGAATTAAAAATTAAAAATTCAAAATTAAACGATAAGGAAATCGTTGATTCATCAAAAAACAGCGAACATACTGAGGGGCCTGTTTTTTTTGAGAATGGCGGCGTGACTCAAAGTCACCCCGTCATTACGCCAACTATTACACCACTTGAAAATATCGAACACCATTTTATCCCCTTTGATGACACGTTATTAGATACGTTATTAGAAAAATTGCTGTCGCAAAAAATCGGCATCCTATTCGTTGAAGGTGGAGAACAATTGTTGTCGAGCTTTATTAAACGCGGATTGTGGGACGAAGCACGGGTTTTTACGGCGGCACGCACGCTTGGCGAAGGCGTCGCTGCCCCTAAATTATTCAACGCTGATTTGCAACAAACCGTTCAAATTGACGACGATACATTACGATTTTACGTACAGGCGGCTGAAGCCGCCGAGCCTTCGTAAACGCCGCATAAACCCTTTTCGAGACGTTAGGCTTAAAAAAATTTATTTTCTACAAAAAAATCCTATTTTTGCACCGTAAAATTATTGCACAAAGGACAATTGTAAATTTGGATATTGGAAGAAATTACGATGTTTCAAAAATAAATATCTCGACATACTAATATCTCTCAATATCCTATTACGACATTCAAACTGATTAAAAAACGTCCTTTTAACACATTCAGATGACAATTTCAAAAGAAGTCCGCATCGGCATCCTCGCATCGCTCTCCATTTTTGCTGCAATCTGGGGTTATAAATTCCTCAAAAATGAGGCAATTATCGACCGTTCATTGCTCCTCAACGTTGATTTTCAAAACGTTGAACAGTTGGACAAATCGGCACCCGTTTTCTTTCGTGGCGTTGAAATTGGAACAGTCAAAGACTTTGCGTTTAAGCCGAATAATGGCATGAAACCCACCATTGTCTTAAAAATTAGTCAAAATCCCGGAATTCCGAAAGACGCCATAGTAGCCATTTTTAGCAACGGTGCTTTGGCGGGAAAAGCGATTGAACTGCGCTTCGACAAGCCTTGTGTGGACGGCAATTGCGCACAATCGGGTGATAATTTGCAAGGTATTTCCGTCGGAATGCTAGAATCTATGCTTGGAAAACCCGATGCCCTCGACCCGTATGTGTCAAAAATCACCAACGGCATGCGCGTCGTTTTCGACACCTTGAAATACGATTTGCAGCAACCTGACAACGAGGTTGGCAAAAGTCTCCGCGACATTCAAGCCACTTTGGCAAGCCTTCGGGCAACAACGGCGGCCTTGAATAAAGTAATGGCAGCATCGGCGGGTAGCTTGAACGCCACAATGAAAAATGTAACAGGTATTACCGAAAATTTGAATAATAACAACGCCAAAATTACGGGATTGTTGACCAATATCCAAGACGTAACAGGCAAGGCAAATACCCTCGATTTTGCTAAAATGAACAAAGCAACTGAGGGGGTCGGTCAGAATCTCGAAGAACTCAAAAAAACGCTCACTGAAACGCAAACCACGCTCAAAGGCTTGAACACAACGTTCCAAAAAGTGAGCAGCGGCGAAGGAACAGTTGGTCAATTTGTAACGAACGACAGCGTGTATCACAGCATTAATATGACACTTTTGCAGACAAACGCCTTGATGCAAGACCTCCGTTTGAATCCAAAACGCTACCTAAATGTTTTCAGACGCAGCAGTAAACCTTACACTGTCCCTTCGGAAGACCCGCTTATGGACACTTTGCGGCGACAATTTAACGCGACGCAAAGAGGAAAAAATTAAAATAACGCTCGCAGTCGTAGTTCCTGCGAATAAAAAATTAAAACAACATGGTTTATTTAACACGCGTTGAACGCTTCAATTCGGCTCATAAGTTGTGGGTGGATGAATGGAGCGAAGAAGAAAACATCGCCGTTTTTGGCAAATGTTCCAATAAAAATTGGCATGGCCACAACTATTATCTCCACGTCACGGTCAAAGGCAAGCCGCATCCGCAAACGGGTTTTATCATGGATGCCAAAAAATTGGGCAATATTGTAAAAGAATATGTCACCGAAAAATTGGACCACCGCAACATCAATCTCGACGTCCCCGATTTTCCAAAAGTGCAGCCGACGGCGGAAAACATTGCCGTTTATATTTGGCACCAAATCGAGCCACATTTGAAGGCGATTGGCGCAACTTTGCACCGTATTAAATTGTATGAAACGGAGACGATTTATGCGGAATATTATGGCGAGTGAAGTATTGCTGTACAAATTGCCTTTTACGCGGTTAACGGGCTGTTTCTCGCTACGCTCGAAAGACGCCCTCAATTGTTTTTTTAGGGGTGAC
>JAYSRS010000180.1:0-5539 GCA_043720935.1 Saprospiraceae bacterium | reverse complement strand
CACTTAAAAAAGGTTTGTATATTTTTTACATATACATTTTTGAATAATTTTATTGAAGAGGCAAGTATTTGCTTGCCTCTTTTTTTAGATAGCTTTATTCAAAAAAGAAGAATTTTGCGTAAACATTTTTTGTTTAAATTATTGGGAGGCCAATCCGATACGTCGGGATGGCTTTTTTTTACGGAATCATCGGTTAAATATCGCATTGCGGCGTAGCTGCAAAATCTCGGTAATAATTAAACTAAACCGCCATTTTTTTACGCGATGTAACCGCGAAACCGCTTGTTTTGCGGTTACACCGCATTCAAAATCGTGTATGCGTAAGTTATATTACCGAGATTTTGCAGCTACGCCGCAATGCGATAATTAACCGATTAGTCCGAAATATAACGCCTTCGATTTCTCATTCAAAGATACCCCTCAGTATTTTGCTCTTTTTGACTTAACAATTACTTAATCTTAACTTAATATAGGCTTCCGATTCAGTTAACATTGGGAAATGACCTTTGCGGCGTAATTTAAAACGAACAAAAAATTACGTTACGCAAATCATTATTTCTAAATGTTAAAGATGAAAAATTCATTTCTACTCACTGTCGTATTCGCTTTATTCACCTCATTTCTTTTCGCTCAAACGGGTACAATTTCGGGAAAAATCATTTACAAAGGCAACGCCGAAGGTCTTATTGGCGCAGCCGTTATGATTGAAAAAACGACAACGGGCGTTGTCACCGATGTTGAAGGCAACTTCGTTTTGACCGTTGCCCCTGGCGATTATAATCTGCTTATCAGTTTTATTTCCTACGAAACGGCCAAAGTTGCCGTTTCAGTCAAGGCCAATCAAGTGGCTACGGTCAGTTTGGCTTTGGAAGAATCGAAAGCGACTTTGGGCGAAGTCATTATAACGACAACCGCAATTCGCTCAACTTCTACCGCGATGCTATTGGAACGCAAAAAAGCAGTGGGCATTTCGGACGGTATTTCGGCAGATTTAATCAAAAAAACACCCGACCGCACCACTTCGGACGTACTAAAACGCATCACAGGAGCTTCGATTCAAGAAGGAAAATTTGCGATTATTCGCGGTATGAATGACCGTTACAATACGGGCTATTTGGACGGGGCGTTGTTGCCTTCAACCGAAGCTGACCGCAAAGCCTTCGCTTTTGACGTTGTTCCTGCCAATTTATTAGACAATCTGACGATTATCAAGGCGGGTTCGGCGGATTTAGTCGGCGATTTTGGCGGCGGCGTCATCAAAATCAATACAAAAGCAGTTCCCGAAACTTTTACGCAAAACATCACCGTCGGCGGTCAAATGCACGCGTTGACGACGGGTAAGGCGTTCACAGAATTCAAAAGATACGGCAGCGAATCGGTCAATATTTTGAGTTCTGACCGTAATATTCCCGATTTTACTGAGGGGGGTCTAAAATTGAGTAGCGCGTTTGCAAGCAGCTACGATAAAATCAGATTGGCCGACAATTCTAAAAATTTCAACCATGATTGGTCAAATAAAACCGTTGAGGCGATGCCAAACACACGTTTTGGCTACTCTTTGGGCTTTCCGATTAAATTAAAAGACAATAATAAAATTGGCGTTATCCTCGCCCTAACGTATGCGAACACCCGCCGCAACGCGGAAGGCTCGATTAACAGTTTCGACGGTTCGGGTCAAGTGTCGGCTTTGAATGACAAAATCTCGTTGCAAAATATCAGCACGGGCGGCATTTTTAACGTCAATTATGTCGGTGCTAAAACGCAAATTAATTTCCGTAACTTATTGAATGCCAATACCGACAACAATGTCGTGGAACGTTCGGGCATCGGCAATATTGGGGATGATATTCGCATAAAAGGGCTATCAAACATCGTCAATCACAACCGTTTGTACAACAGTATTGTGTCCTTGAAACAAGTATTTGGCGACAATGATTTAACACTCAACGCGGCAGCGAGTTATTCTAACGTCTTGCGCAAAGTGCCTGATTACCGCATCGTTAACTATACAAAAACGCCCGATTTTACGGATTATCGCTTGTTTTTAGGCGATTTTTTCAATTCAAGTACAGGTCGTTTTGCGTCAAAATTGAACGAGAACCTCATCGGCGGCAACTTCGATTTGAGCAAACAATTCAATACGGGCCGCGTCAGAACGGAAGTAAAAGTGGGTTATTTCTACCAATTGAGAAACCGAGATTTTTCATCGCGTAGCTTCGTTTACGGCGGCGAATCGGGAACGGATGCGACTTTGAACCCTGCGGACGATTTAGGCAGCAAAAACATCGGTGCGAATAAGTTGTATTTGGTAGAAAAAACGGCGGACGATTTGGCCTATTACCAAGGAAAATCCACGCTAAACGCTGCTTTTTTGTCGGTTGACCAAAAGTATTTTGACAAATTACGCGTCGTTTATGGCTTGCGTTACGAAGACATTAAAATCAATGTCAACAATCAAAAAATTAACATGGGCATTTCTGAAATCAAAGAAGGATTGGCTCTGCCATCGGTCAATGCAACGTATTCTTTGACTGAAAAAACCAATCTTCGGGCGTCTTATTTTGCTTCGGTCAACCGCCCCGAATTCCGTGAATTAGCCCCGTTTGCCTTCTTCGTTTTCGACAAAAATGCGGAAATTAAAGGCAATTCGGCCTTAAAAATCGCGCATTTGAACAATTACGACGTGCGTTATGAGTTCTTCCCTTCGGGTGGTCAATTGCTGTCAATTGGTGGTTTTTACAAATCTATCAACAACCCGATTGAATCGAGTATTGACATCAATCAGCCGTTTACTACTTTCACTTTTCAGAACGAAAAATCGGCGCAAGTCTATGGTTTAGAGTTTGAGATTAAGAAAAACCTAGATTTTATTGGCAAAGCCAAAGTATGGCACGACCTCTCGATTTTCTCGAATTTGTCCATCATTAAATCAAAATTGACCTTCCGCGAAGGCTCTTTTGCGAAGCAAGACCGCCCGTTGCAAGGTCAATCGCCTTACATCGTCAACGCGGGTTTGCAGTACGAAAGTCAAGAGAATGGTTGGTTTGCAAGTGCCGTTGTCAACCGCACGGGTCGCCGCGTCGCGTATGCAGGCGTTGACCCTAAAAATGGTGACACCCGCCAAGATATTTACGAAGCACCACGGACAGTTGTGGACATTCAAGTGGGTAAAAACATCGGTAAAATGAACCTGAAATTGACAATCGGCGATTTGTTGCGCCAAAATTTGACCTTCTACCAAGACGCTGACCAAGATGGTCAATACACCAAATCGGCGGCAGCAAACGGTGACAGATTGATGTTTTTATACACAAATGGTTTCACGGCTAATTTGTCTTTGGGGTATAATTTTTAAGTTTTTTTTTGTCATTCAGAAGGAATCTCTATTGTTTGTATGGTTATATTTTCACACAATACAGATTCCTTCTGAATGACAAAAAACACAACAAAAAAACAGGCAAAAAACACACCCCCTCAGTATAAAACAGATTCTTATTGAAATTTAACATTAATTAAAATTTTAATTATTTTAAAATGAAAAGACAATTACACGCCTCAATTGCCGTCATTTTTGCAATGACCTTAAACACCTTATCTGCACAATCTTTCAAACTGGAAGGCACAACGTACATCGGTGCAATGCCCGAAGCAACGACCGCCGATTGGACAAAAGGTTGGACGAATTTCGACCCTAAAAACGCCGTTTATGGCGACCCGACCGACTTAACAACCTTAGACGGTATGGCCTCGGGCGGTAAAAAAGACATCACAGGCACTTTGACGCTCGACGCAACAAAAATCTATGCTTTGAAAGGCTTGATTGTCGTTACAAACGGCGGTAAATTGGTCATTCCTGCGGGAACAGTTATCCGTTGCCAAGCGGATGTGAGCATAACGCCTAAGAATTACGCCACAATTGTCGTCGAACGCGGCGGTAAAATCGAAGTTTTGGGGACTAAAACAAGCCCCGTCGTTATGACTTCCGCAAAAGCCGTTGGACAACGTGAACGCGGTGATTGGGGCGGCTTGTTAATTGGGGGAAAATCAACCCACAACAATTGGACGGCAGCGGGTGACACGATTCAAATGGAAGGCTTCAATAACGTCACTTTCGCCCCAAGTTTGGCGCGTTTTGGCGGTACAGACGTGGCCGACAACTCGGGTATCGTTCGTTATTTACGCCTTGAATTTGGCGGTTTGGCGTTTGAAGCCAACAAAGAAATCAATGGTTTAACGCTTGGTTCGGTCGGTTCGGGTACTGAAATTACGGGCGTTCAAGTCTCTTTTAGTGGTGACGATTCGTTTGAGTGGTTTGGTGGAACAGTCAATTCTAAATATTTGATTGCTTGGAAAGGAACGGACGACGACTTTGATACCGACAACGGTTACACGGGTATCAGTCAGTTCGGTATCGGCGTCAAAGACCCCGAATATTACGATTTGACCTTCGCTGCAACATCAGGTGCGTCAACTTCCGAAGGTTTTGAAAGTGACAACGAAGCGTCGGGAACGGCGGCTAGAAGCCTCGTGACGAACGGCATTTTCTCTAATTTTACGATGGTTGGGCCTGTTGCTGTTGGTACAAAATATGTTGATTTGAGTTCTACCGCGAAATCTGCTTTCCGTCGTGGTGCGCGAATTCGACGCAATTCTAGCCAACGAATTGTCAATTCCATCTTCATGGGCTACCGCAATTTTTTGATGATTGACGGCGATAGTTCACTTAGAAATACGAATAATGCCGCCGTTTTAGCCGCTTTTACGCCTATTTTGACGGCAATTGACGCTAAAACCAAGCAAATTATGTTTTCCAACAACGTTGTCGTCAACACCACTTCGGCCTTCACAACAGCGGGTGACACAACGGCTAACGGCTTGGTTGAAGTGGCACGCGGTGCAACGTTAGGCGGTGGTTCAGCCGTCAAATTAGCCGCACTCGATACGTGGGTACGTTCAGCAATAAGTGCTAATAAAATTGACCCCGTTGCCTACACCGCAGGAACGCTTTTAGTCAATCCGTTAGCGAGTTCTACAACACCCGATTTCCGTCCCGTAGCAGGTTCACCCGCTTTGACGGGCGGCGGTTTTCGCTTCGTCGGCACACCTATCGGCGACTTGATTAGCGACGCCAAAGAAATTGCAGCCGCAGCTCAAATTGCCCCAATTTACCCTAATCCTATTTCAAACGGCACGTTAAACTTTGGTCGTCAAGTTGCCGCCTACGGTATTTTTGACATCAACGGAAAACTCATTGCCCACGGTTTTGATACCGACCACGCTCCAATTCAAAGCATGGCCGCAGGAATGTATTTCATCAAATTAGATGGAAAAGTGCAGAAATTGATTGTCCAATAAGTGGAAAGTGGAAAGTGGAAAGTGGAAAACGAAAAGTGGAAAACGAAAAACATCACGCCACTTATCACTTTTCACTACCCACTTTTCACTTAAAAAAGGTTTGTATATTTTTTACATATACATTTTTGAATAATTTTATTGAAGAGGCAAGTATTTGCTTGCCTCTTTTTTTAGATAGCTTTAT
>JAYSRS010000179.1:0-5544 GCA_043720935.1 Saprospiraceae bacterium | reverse complement strand
AGAAAATCTATCAAAAAAAGGGTATAAATCATTTAGAAATGTATTCAAAAAAAAGGGGGAACATTCAAAAAGGCGGCTTAACAAGCCAGTTTCAAACCTGACGACGTTAGATACATAAAAAAGCCGAATAGACGCTTCCGTTTGTTCGGCTTTGTTTTTTAAGCGACTTCCACTTTTAGCATCATAGGCCACTGATTAGACTGATACGACTGATTTACACTGATTGTTAGTTTCCTTCTGAATGACAGAAAAAAATCAGTGTAAATCAGTCGTATCAGTGGCTCATTAAATCGTAAAGCATTGAAAATCATTATTATAGGCGGTGGTGCGGCAGGTTTTTTTGCGGCAATTACAGCCGCCGAAGCCAATCCGAAAGCGGATATTATCATCCTAGAACGGGGCAAAGACCTGCTACAAAAGGTCAAAATCAGTGGCGGTGGACGGTGCAATGTGACGCACGCGTGCTTTGTGCCGCGTGATTTAGCCAAAAATTATCCGCGTGGCGAACGGGAATTGATGTCGCCCTTTTCAAAGTTTTCGGCGGGTGATACCATTGATTGGTTCGACAAACGCGGCGTCGAACTCAAAATTGAAGAAGATGGTCGAATGTTTCCCGTTACTGACGATTCTCAAACGATTGTGGACTGCCTTTTTGGTACAGCAACCCGTTTGGGCGTCAAAATACTGAGGGGGTATCGCGTCGATGATTTGGCCGTTGGACTGAACGGGAAATGGCAAATTTCAACGCCCGAACGCCGTTTTGAAGCCGATAAAGTTATGTTGGCAACGGGCAGTTCGACGGCGGTTTGGTCGCTTTTGGAACGTTTGGGGCATACGATTGTTAAGCCCGTCCCGTCTTTGTTTACCTTCAATATCAAGGATGAGCGGCTCAAAGATTTGCTGGGTATCAGCGTTCCGAACGCCGAAGTGAGCGTGGATGGTGAAAAATTGAAGGAGTCGGGGCCACTTTTGATAACACATTGGGGCGTTTCGGGGCCAGCTATTTTGAGACTATCGGCTTGGGGTGCAAGGGTTTTGAACCATCGAAATTATCAGTTTACGGTTAAAATAAATTGGACAAGCGGCCATACAGTTAGAGAGGTTGAAGATACCCTAAACTATTGTAAATCAGACTTATATCCCAAAAAACACGTCAGCAATACCCCTCAGTATGATGTGCCAAATCGCCTTTGGCAGCGCCTCATTGCCGCTTCCGAGATTGGCGAAACTATCCGTTGGGCGGATATTTCTAAACGCCATATTCAAAATTTAGCGCAGCAACTCGCGCAAGGCAGTTACGAAGTGCGCGGAAAAAGCACGTTCAAAGAAGAATTTGTCACGGCAGGTGGCGTCCGCTTGGAGGAAGTGAATTTTAAAACTTTTGAAAGTAAATTGTTGCCCAATCTCTATTTTGCGGGCGAAGTCCTTAACATTGACGCGATTACGGGCGGTTTCAATTTCCAAGCCGCTTGGTCGGGTGCGTGGACGGCGGGCAAGGCAATGGCTTTGTAAGGGATTTCAAGTTGCGGCATAGCTGCAAAATATTGGTAACACTAAGCTCAAAGCCCTATTTTCTATGCGGTGTAACCGCAAAACTGCTTTCTTAGCGGTTACACCGCGTAAAAAGTGGTGAGAAGTTCACAATATTACCTATGTTTGGCAGCTACGCCGCCGTGAAAAAGTCAAAGCGGAAATTGCCAAAAATCAATAATTTTATGTTGCAATTAATTGCTAATCAATTGATTAGAAATTGCTTAAAAATTGCTTAAAAATTGCTTAAAAATTCATCATTCATCATTCCCTAAGAAATGACTTTTCTACAATATATCGCCCTTTTCATCGCCGTTTTGATTGGTGGTAGTTTGGCTTTTAGGTTTCAGAGCAACAATCGACGGTTGTTGCAACTCATTTTGTCCTTCGTCGGGGCGTATTTATTGGGCATTTTGGTCTTGCACTTGATACCCGATGCCTACGAAAACAGTCCGCAAAGCATTGGTTTATGGGTGCTTTTGGGCTTTTTCATTCAGTTAATGCTTGAACAATTTTCGTTAGGCGTTGAGCATGGACATATCCACGACCATCACCATACAAACAAACCGATGTTTGCCCTGCAAGTTGTTTTGAGCCTCTCGATTCATGCATTTATCGAAGGGCTACCCCTCAGTATTGGCGAACAATTGCACGCTGTTGTCGAATCAGATTGCCTGACAAAAGGTCTGGAACACCACCACGACCACAGCAATTTATTCTATGGCGTTATGATGCACAAAGCCCCCGAAGCCTTTGCCCTTGCCTTGCTCCTCATCATGAGTGGCTTCAAAAAACAAACCGTTTGGTTGAGCATTTTGGCCTTTGCCGCGATGTCTCCATTGGGTGCATTTGTCACACAAAGTATTCATTTTGAACCCAATACACTACGCAAAATAATTGCCATCGTTATTGGTTCGCTTCTACATATTTCAACGACCATCCTTTTTGAAATCGACAATACGGATGAACACCGCATCAGTTGGCCGAAAATTGGGGCGATTGCGTTGGGGGTTGGCTTGTCTATGTTGACGCTTTTGTAGCGGTTGTTAAAATTAGAATTTTTAGGATTTTGTAAGATTTAATAGGGTCAAAACCCTGTTAAATCTTACAAAAGTCCTAAAAAACCCTGATTGAACAACTATTTATACGTTGCCAAACTCCTTTTTTTCTCAAATTCTTCCATCATTTCCGTCAATTCTTCTTTCAAAGAATGCCGTTCGGGGAAATCTCGAATCAAATCTTGTTTTAATGTCGTGGCCAACTCAAATCCACCATTTTGAATATGAGTTTCCATCATCTGCCGAATTCTTTGCGCGGGTGGACGGCCTAAATGGGACATCAAATACTCATAAATTACTTTTTTATGCAATTCGATGGCCCCCTCAGTATTTTGCCGCCAAAGGTCAACCCCAAAGCGGCGCAACAACTCTAACGACTGTACTTTGAGCGTTAAGTCTGTCAATTTATCAAACAGTTTTTCGGATACATAAATGGATGCTAAGGCGTCGCGTCGTTCAATTCTAAGTGGTTGACTTTCAAGTGTTTCTATCACATTTTTCAATTTGTTAGCCGACAAACCGACCGCTTTCATTTTCTCAAAATAGCTTAAATTCAAGGTTTTGTGAAACAGTTTTTCGGCATAATCCAGAATATCTACGCGGTTTTCTTCGGCTTCCGCAATGTCCAAAAGGTAGTTTTCGAGTTCATCAACGGTTAAAGGTGCGGCATTAAAAATTGTCAAACCATTTTGAGCAAGGCTTTTGGCAAGCGTAAAATCACGGTTGGCAATGGCATTTTTAATCGCAAAAAACAACACATCAGGATGCTCTGACACCGCTAAAATCAAGCGACTTGCCTCCTCAACTCTACCTGTTTTCTGCAAAACTTGAATTTTTTGGGTCAATAATCGGTCTTTTGCTTCCAAAAAACTCCGATTAAGTTGCAATTGATGGTCAATAAGTTCGAGCAATTTATCGGTTTTAATCGGCGAATCAGCTTGCTTGAATAGCCAATCAAAAAGACGTTCCGAAAACGGATGCCGCGTGTTGTGCGTCCATTCATGGCTCAAAAAATCCCACATATCGGTTGCCAATTCGGGCGACATCGGCAGCCCGTCGAACCCCCTCAGTATTTCGACCAATTGTACTTGTCTTTTCTCTAATTTGATTTTTGGCGCATCCGACAGCCGCATAAATCGGTGAATCATCGGCAAAACAATCTGAATCAAACCAAAACTTACCGCCAATTCGCCCACCCTAAAACGGGCTTCAGCTTTCTGTTTTAGCTCATCCAAGAGCGTAAAAACTTGCAACCAACCTTTGGGCGTAAATTTCCCCTTAGCGTTTTTTGCATCTTTTAAAGTCTTGTCAATCAATGTTTTATAATGCTCCGCAATGTCACCTGTTGCCGACAAATCACCCACAAAACGCGTTTTCAAAGCCAAGGCAAACTGTTTATCCGTTCGGGCATAATCGGCAATAAATTCAATCAATTGCGCCGAATCAATGTTTTTTAAAATATTGGGAACGGTCAACCGCGTCGGCGAATCGAAGGTCGCTATTCTCAATTTTTCAGCTTTGCGCGCCGCCTCTTTTTCCTTACGTTGCTCATTTAATTGCATCAAAGAAGCCGCAATATGTCTGCAAACGCCGTCATTAGCGAAGCCTAAACACGCACACGCCGCTATTTTTACCTTCGTGCCAACGAGTTGAACCTCCGTTTCGTAACGCGACATTAACGTCGCGTCGTTGCCTACCCCCTCAGTAAAATGGACTAAAAATAGGTTTTTCTCAACTTCGCGGACGTTTTGCAAGGCATTTTCCGCCAACAAAGCCTCTGCTTCGATGAGTAAAGTGTCTTCAAGGTGAAGTTCTAGTTTATCAATCGGGAAATTAAATTTCATTTTGTATGTCGAGGCGGGTTCAGTCACCTAATATGTCAAGCGATTTTAGCTCGCTTATACGCGTTTGGAAAAATTTTATTCTTTCGCTTTTTTATTTCAAGAAAAGGACAAAGTTAAAGCGGCTTTGGATATTTTGAAGACTCCCTCAGTATTTTCACTAAGGTTTTCTTATAAAAAACATTTATCATCTTGAAACCCGCCGTTTTAACGGTGAGAAAGCTAAAAAGGCAACATCCACATCTATCTTCTTTTCAAAAATAGCACATCAAATACACTATTTTGAAAAGAAGATAGATGTGAGTCGTGCTAATCACTACCCACCGATTGAAAATCGGTTCTTTGGTCAGCTCACAATTGAGGGCAATTGTTCGCAATGCGGCGTATGCTTTTTGCCATTGTGTGGCTTTATTGAAAAACCAATTAACTTGTGAATGCATGTTTTTAATTTTTGATTTGTATTACGGCCTACCCATGAGCCAAAATAAGCTTTTAGCCCGCCGCCGTTGCCCGCAACCAAGCATTGATAGCTGCGCTAAGTGCTGAACTTTTGGCTAAAATGTCGGTGCTATTAGCAAAAGTAGCAACGGCACGGTCATTTGTTTTCCAAGTCAATAGACCTGAATTGTCTGAAATCAACCTATCTTTTGGTTGTTCTTGCACCTTTGCGCCCCGATGAAAAATCAATTGGAGTTGCTTAGGCGGATGAATACGCATTGTTATTCTATCTTCTCCATTGAGACGAAAATTGGGCGCATTCCACTTAATATTTTCGGTCAAATCTTCATTAGTTTCTAAAATTAAGGCACGAAGTTGTTCAATTTCGAGCTTCAAGGGGTGTTCAAGCGTTGCCAAGTAATGGGCAACAGACGTTGGGTCGTCCAATTTTTTTTCTTTCATTCTACCTTTTTTTACTTTTTGACTCATATTACGCAGAAGGTGCGCTGCACCTGTAAAAAAAATACGGAATTGTCGGCTTTATGGTACAACAGTAAACTACTATGCAGTAAAATTTCTGGTTCTCTGAATATTTTTGTGGAAACCTTAGAAAATGCTTTCAAATCAATACTTAAAATATTGATTTACAAACATTTAGGAAATTTTAAAAATTTCCT
>JAYSRS010000178.1:0-5550 GCA_043720935.1 Saprospiraceae bacterium | reverse complement strand
TTTGCGACATAAAACCGATAATTCCGAAAAGAAATCCCTTTAAATCAGTCGTATCCCTAAAATCAGTGGGCCATTTTAGCCACTTGCGTAACATGAGTTATCACTTATCACTTATCACTTATCACTTACCACTTACTCAACTCTCGTTCAAACACTTCGGGCAACTGTTCGGGCTTCAGATTTTTGGCGATGATGCGGTAGTTTTTGTCCAACACATAAATCTCGGGTGTGTTGTCCACAAAATATTTTTCGTTGAACTTACTTTCCAAAAGCGGGTCAATGACGCTTGTCCAATTAATGCCGTATTTAGTTTCAAAATTCAACCAATCGGCCTTTTCTTTGACGTTTGCCGCGATGCTAAAAATTTCCACGCCGCGTTTACGCCATACATCATACACCTTACGCAATTTTGGCGTTTCTTCTTGACAGTGTTCACAATCTGTATAAAAAATATAGACCACTTTTATCGGCGCATTCAAGTCGTAAAGCGATTTTTTGAGACCATTTCTATCCCGTCCCCACACGTTTTGACCCGTCATGCCGACGAGGCTTGAACGCATTTCTTGGGCGCGGTCTTGGGTGAGTTTTAGGTCTTTGGCGTCAATATCGGGGAACATATCGGGCGTCATATATTTCAAAATCAAATAAGAATAAACGGCTTCACCATCCATCAATTTGGTTTGCAAAGGTTTATATTTACTCAACAACCAACCGATGACAGGTTTGTGTAACTCTTTGGTTTTGATGGTTTTAGACAACAACCAATCGGCGGCAACGATGAGTGAATCAGGGTTTTGAGGCGTGTACTCGTCAATGTATTTTTTTAACTTATTGAAAAAAACGGGCGTCCGAACCAAACGTTCGTCCGTAAAATCCGTACCGTTCCACCAGTCTTGTCTGAAATTAATCATTGTCGCGGTACTGTCCAAAGTACCGTTCGGACGGAAAGTAAACCGCAATTTAGGGTTCTGTCCTGCCTGCTTAAATTTGGGAAATAAGGCATTCGGGTATTGCGTCCGCAGGGCCGCAATTTTAGCATCACGCTCTTCCAAAAGAGCTTGCAATTGCGCTTTTATAGCTGCTTGTTCGGTCGGTTGCGCGGTGCCTAACTGCTGATTGAGGCCATTGTATTTGGCTTCAAGAGCGGCTTGATAACGATTGTTCTCAAAAAGCAATTGATTTTCGAGCGAGCCTTCGGCACTCAAACCAAGCATCAAATTGTCTTTTTCTGAACGAATTGTGAGATTATCTTCACCATTGACAACAAAAAACGCGCAATTGCGGCTATCGGGCAGCATCAGATAATACAGTCCTTCGGCAAATCCTACGGGACTTTTTAATTGAATTTTGCCATCGGCAGCGATTCGGGCGGTGTCGGCGAGAAAATTTTGTTCCAAATTAGTGCCGACGAGCTTGACAGCCCCCCCCTCAGTATAACCCTTAATTTGAATGTTTACGAAGTGTACTTTTTGCGCGTTGAGCGTCAAAAACGATGTGAAAACGAGCGTAAAAATGGTAGAAATACGAAAAATGTTCATCGGATGATGCGGTGTTTAAAGTTTAAAAAGACACAGACGTAAGGGGGGAGGCTATAAAACGTCGGCGAGGTTTGAAACCTCGCCGACGTTAATAACATGGTGCAAAGTAAAAGCAAAATTTTGGCTCAGTCCCGTTTGTCGAAACTCTTTTAGACATTATTTAACAGTTTCGTAGCCGAATAAAATTTTGTGGGCAAAAAATGTACTTTTGCGCCGCGAAACGCTAACCCTTGGAGAGTTTGTAACGCTCCAAGGGTTATGCAACAATAAAAAAGTAAAAATATAATGACTTTTCTCGAAGAACTCAACCGCCGCCGCACTTTTGGCATCATCAGTCACCCCGATGCAGGGAAAACAACGCTGACCGAAAAACTCTTGTTGTTCGGTGGGGCGATTCAAATTGCGGGCGCCGTAAAATCCAATAAAATCAAGAAACACGCCACTTCCGACTTCATGGAAATCGAGAAACAGCGCGGTATTTCGGTCGCTACGTCCGTCATGGCTTTTGATTACAATAACTTGAAAATCAATATTTTAGATACGCCAGGCCACAAGGATTTTGCAGAAGACACCTATCGGACTTTGACCGCCGTTGACTCCGTTATCGTCGTTGTTGACGTGGCGAAAGGTGTCGAGTCACAGACCGAAAAGCTCGTCGGCGTCAGTCGGATGCGGAACACGCCGATTATCGTTTTCATCAATAAGATGGATAGAGAAGGCCAAGACCCCTTCGATTTGTTGGACGAAATTGAGCAAAAGCTCGGCTTGCGGGTGCGCCCGTTGTCATGGCCGATTGGTATGGGCCAAACGTTTCAAGGCGTTTATAATCTGTTTGAAAAAAAGCTGATTTTGTTCCGTCCGCATGGCAAGCAAGACGATGAAATCGTAATTATTGACGATTTGAACGACCCCGAATTAGACATTCTCGTCAACGAACGCGCTGCCGCAAAGCTCCGCGAGGAAGTCGAAATGATTGAATCTATTTACGACCCGTTTGACATCGAAGCCTATCAAAAAGGCCAGTTGCAACCCGTTTTCTTCGGTTCGGCGGTCAATAATTTTGGTGTGAAAGAATTGTTGGATTGCTTTTGCGACATTGCGCCATCGCCGCTACCGCGTTTGACAGAAGAACGTGAAATCATTCCGACCGAAGCAAAATTCACGGGTTTTGTCTTCAAAATCCACGCAAATATGGATCCGAAGCACCGCGACCGCATCGCTTTTGTCCGCATTTGTAGCGGTAAATTTGAACGCGGCACGAAGTATTTACACGTTCGGAATGGTAAATTGATGCAGTTTTCAAACCCTACGTCGTTCATGGCGGCAAAAAAAGAAATCGTTGACGAGGCATTTCCTGGCGACATTGTGGGCTTGTATGACAGTGGCAATTTCAAGATTGGCGACACGCTTACTGAGGGAGAGGTGTTGCATTTCAAAGGCATTCCGAGTTTTTCGCCTGAACAATTCCGCTACGTTAACAATACAGACCCGTTGAAAAGCAAGCCGTTCCAAAAAGGACTTGACCAATTGATGGACGAAGGTGTCGCACAGTTGTTCACACGAGATGTGAACGGGCGTAAGATTGTCGGAACGGTCGGCGCGCTTCAATTTGAGGTCATTCAGTACCGCATGAAAGGCGAATACGGCGCAAGTTGCGACTACGAACCCGTCAATCTCTACAAAGCGTGTTGGGTAACGTGCGACGATAGAAAGGCGTATGATGAATTTTACGACCGCCGTCGCCGCGATATGGCTGTTGACAAACATGGTTTGCCCGTTTTTCTAGCCGAATCGTCGTGGGCTTTACAAACGGCTCAAGAACAACATCCGAAAGTAACTTTCCACTTAAATTCAGATTTTTAGGGTTTCACACAAAACTCAAAAAAAAAGGGGTCTTGGTCGGCCAAAAACGTGAATTTCTGCCTAAAATCTAGCAAGTTTTTCTTAAATAGTGTTGTTGTTTCGACCCCCTCAGTATGCGCACGTTGAAAAAGCCTTTCGCCCGAAAAATCCACAATCGTTGTGTCACCCGAGTGCGCAATCCCATTTCCATCCGCACCAACGCGATTTACACCCACCACAAAGGCTTGATTTTCAATCGCTCGGGCTGTCAACAAGGCTTGCCACGGCAAACGGCGGCGTTCTGGCCAATTAGCGACGTATAAAAGTACGTCGTAGAAGTTCGGCCCAACGTTGCGCGACCATACGGGAAACCGCAAATCATAACAAATCAACGGGCGAATCGTCCAACCGCGCCACTCAATTTGCAACATTTTTTGCCCCGCCGCATAGTGGTCTTGCTCATGCGCGAGGGTGAACAAATGCCGTTTGTCGTAAGTCCAAAATTGACCATCGGGCTGCATCCAAACCAAGCGGTTGTAATAGGTATCGTTTTCTACACATATAAAACTCCCTGTAATGGCCGCATTTAACGCATGACTTTTTTCTTTCAGAAAAGAAACTGTCGTGCCTGTCATCGGCTCGGCGAGCGTTTCGGGCGACATTGAAAAGCCCGTTGTGAACATCTCGGGCAGCACAACAACGTCGGTTTCATCGCGGGAGAGGCCCCTCAGTATTTTATCGAATTTGGCCAAATTAGCGGCCTTGTTTTGCCAAACTAAGTCGGCTTGAATGGTCGTTATACGCAACATTTTTTTCTTTTTTCCTAGGGACTCAATTTATCCACAGATTTCACGGATTAATACGGATTAAAAAACATAAATCATTGATACACTGGTAACTTCGGGAATCTCTATTTTTCTTCAAATGTCTATCACAACGTTGTTTGACGGAAAGTAAAGGTAAATAGAGATTTCCGAAGTTACCAGGATACAATAGTTCGTTAAGAATTTGTAGCCAAAACGGCGACTTCGCCGCCCAAAAAAGGGGAATGAGCGCGTGAATTATTTTTTGAGATTTGGGCTTTGCCCAAATCTCAAAAAACTAATGACACCTTATTTCCAAGTTGGAATCAAACCCCGTAAGCCCATATCCACGATGCGTTCGTTTGTTCCTTTTGCGGGGTCGGCGTACCAATCGAGTTGACCGTTTTTGTTGCTGTCCACCCATTCCAAACTTTTATTGACGGAAAAAGAAAGCGACACCACAATATTTTGAGTCTCCTTGCCCGTCACGACCAAAGGTGTTGTGAATTTTCCAGTCACGACGCACGAACCCGCAGGAATCGGACTTGTTGCGGCGATAGGATTCACAACCGTCGTTGCCCCTACGGGTGCTTCGCCCGATTGCAGCGAATTGTAGGTGTCGTAAGGCGCAGAAAGAGCCGTTTCAAACGCCCAAAAGCCTTGTTTTTTATCGTCATTGACAATTAACTCCTTGACATTCGGTTTGATTTTCGTCATATAGGTATTAAAACCGACGAATGAAGCAAGCGTCCCTTTCTGATTTTTCAAGTCGCCAATGACGGGTAAAGCATTGATATTGAACAGAATATCAAAACTTTGGTAGGTCACGCTCGCCCTCACCCACTCATACGTGCCTGCGGGAACGCCTTTCAAACGGATGCTTGCAAACACTTGATTTTGGTCAGCCACGGCAGCCTTATCGAAATCAACGGCATTCTCACCGCCAAGTGTCGTTTCTGCACCTTTATAAACGACCGCGCCCTTACCCAAAGCCGTAAATTGCGTTGGGGCCAACTCAATATAATGGACACTCATTTTCTTAAAAGTGGGCGTTTGCGCCGCATTTGCCGCAGGAATCGTCGAGGCTTGGCCCAAATTATTCAGCCGTTCTTGCGTCGGATTGAATTGGAACTGAAAATTAAGCTGGGCATCCGTGCTGTTCACCGCGTCTTTTTTGCAAGACAGAAAAATGGACACTAAAAAAAGGAAAAAACAGGTCTTTTTCATTACTTTAAACGTTTTAAATGAATGATAACTGATAAATAACTGATAAATAACTGATAAATAACTGATAAATAACTGATAAATAACTGATAAATAACCGATAAATAACTGATAAATAACTGATAAATAACTGATAAATAACT
>JAYSRS010000177.1:0-1989 GCA_043720935.1 Saprospiraceae bacterium | reverse complement strand
TTTTTTACATAAAAAACACGTTCGCCCCAATAGATTTTTTTGAAAGGGCGTCTTTTGAGCGCAGCGAAAAACAGCCCGTTTAACGTCTGATAGTTTTTAAAAATATATCCAACTTGGTACAAATCTTGTCAAGTCTCTTTAGACTTTTTAGCCGTCACGAGTTCTAGAATTTCTAACATTGAGAAAACTAAATTCGCGGGATATTTCCGCGAAAGCGAAAAATTATGATTGATATGATGCCAATGCCCACTATAAAAGCACCGATGAATGGCTCAAACGGTTCAAACGGCTCTGCGACAACGCGGGAGATCATTCCTATTTTGTTGATTGAAGACAACCCTGGCGATGCCCGATTAGTGGAAATACTACTAGAAGAAAGCGACTTGCCGAACGTTCAAATTGTCCACCGACTAACGCTTGGTGATGGCATTTTGGAACTGCAAAAACGCGATTTTGCCGTCGTTTTGCTTGATTTGACCCTCCCCGACTCCCGTGGTTTTGAAACTTTGGAGAAATTGATTGCCACAAAACCCGATGTCAATGTGGTTGTTATGACGGGTTTGGCCGACAAGATTCTGGGCTTAAACGCCGTAAAAGCGGGCGCACAAGACTTCTTAATGAAGGGCGGTTACGACTCCGATTTGCTGTCAAAAACATTGAGATACGCTATTGAGCGCAAAAATGTCTTGTTGAAACTCGCTGCCGCAACCCGTGCTCGTGAGGTTGCCGAGGAATCGGCGCAGATGAAAGAACAGTTTATTGCGAGCATCAGTCACGAAATGCGTACACCGATGAACGCAATTTACGGGATGTCAAACCTTTTAGCGCAAACAAATTTGGACGGCGAACAACGCGGTTTCATTGACTCCGTGCGCCAATCAAGCGAAATTTTATTGGGCGTTATCAACGATATTTTAGAAGTTTCGACCCTTCAAAACGGTCAAATGTACTTCGAAGCGACTAATTTTGACATCACCGAACTTATGTTTAATTTGGTCAATGTGATGCAATACAAAAAAGCTGAAAAACCCTTAGAATTTCAATTGGCGATTGACCCCTCAGTACCGAAGTACATTTCGGGCGACAAATTGCGTTTGAATCAGATTTTGTACAATATCGTTGGCAATGCCGTCAAATTTACAGATGCTGGCTTTATCAAAATCAGTATCGAAATGGGCAAAGCCGAAGGTGATAAATTGGTGTTGTTTTTCATCGTAGAAGATTCAGGCATCGGCATCCCGAAAGAAAAAATTCCCACTATTTTTGAAAGTTTTACTAGGATTCGGACAAAAGACCGCATTTTTGAAGGAACAGGATTGGGCTTAGCGATTGTCAAAAACTTAGTTGTTCAGCAAAATGGCCGCGTTTGGGCCAACAGCGAACCACAAAAAGGGACAACAATTACGGTCGAAATGCCCTTTAAAAAAGGCACACCACCCCCTCAGTATGACGCGAATGTCGTGCCTGAAAAACCTAATTTTGAGGCATCCAAACACCGTAAATTTGACTTATTGTTGGTCGAAGACCATAAAATCAATCAAATGGTGGCGCGCAAAACATTGGAACGTCAATTTGATAATATTTCAATTACAGTAGCTGAAAATGGCAGAGAATGCCTAAATTTGCTCCAAAATGGGAAAGAGTATGATATTATCTTGCTCGATATTCAAATGCCCGTGATGGACGGTAACGAAACGATTGCTTTTATTCGTGAAAATATGCCCGCGTTTCGGACACCCGTTTTGGCCATGACTGCTCACGCATACATCTCGAAAGATAATATTTTTAAAACATACGGGTTCGATGATTTTGTTCTAAAACCCTTTGAACCCGAACAACTGTTTGCTAAAATTCATTTATATTTAAAATAAGAAGTTGTTTTAAAAACCTTACGCACTTGTTTCTCGCTACGCTCGAAAGGCGTGCAAAAAAGATTTTTAGGAGTGACGCTGTTTTTTGCTTGAAAAATCGAAGATTTTTCAAGCAAAA
>JAYSRS010000176.1:0-5562 GCA_043720935.1 Saprospiraceae bacterium | reverse complement strand
TCATTATGATTTTGAGAAAAATGAAAGAGATTATTCATACAAAATTAATGTAATTTTGATTCCATGCAAAAATCAAAATAATTTCTTGTCTTAAGATTGTAATTATTTATTTTCCTTCTTTTATCCCCAATTTCATAAGAAAAACCTACTTTTGTGAGATTATGAAACACCTACCCATTTCTAAATCTCATATTAGTCATCAGAATGAAAAGTTACACACAACCAAAACTGAGCTTAACCAGCTTTATTCTATTTTGTTTTTTAAGTCTTCACTTATCGGCTCAATTTACCCCAATTGCCCCCTACGCGCCGAAGCGCGAAATGCGCGGCGTTTGGATTGCAACGGTCTTAAACATTGACTATCCGCCGAGCGCGGCGACCGATGAAAATTATTTGAAACAGACATGGATTCAAATGATTGACAAGCATAAAGCAATGGGAATCAATGCTTTATTCGTTCAGATTCGTCCAATGTCGGATGCTTTTTATCCGTCTAATCTTGTGCCGTGGTCGCGTTTTCTGACGGGACAATCGGGTACGCCACCGACAAATAATTTTGACCCGATGGCTTTTATGGTCGCAACGGCACATGAACGCGGGATGGAATTTCACGCATGGTTGAATCCCTACCGTGTCTCTATGGACAATCCGAATGTGGCGACTTTTGCGCCAAATCACGTCTTGCGCGCACATCCTGACTGGTGTATTTTCTACAACAAACGCTACATCATGAACCCTGGATTGCCCGAAGTGCGGACGCATATCAATCAAGTTATTTCTGAAATTGTCACGCGTTACGCCGTTGACGGCATTCACTTTGACGATTATTTTTATCCGTATAAAAATGGTAATGAAGTATTTAACGACGCCGAGACGTTCCAAAAATACCCAAGCGGCTTCGCAAATCTCGAAGATTGGCGACGCAACAATGTTGATTTATTGATATTTGATTTGTCGAAAACGATTAAACGGTTGCGGCCTCGCACGCAGTTTGGCATTAGTCCGTTTGGCGTTTGGCGCAACGGTTATCGTGACCCCGAAGGCTCGGACACACGGGCAGGTTTGACGTGTTATGATGATTTATACGCAGATGTAAGAAAATGGCTTAGAGCCGATTGGATAGATTATGTCGTGCCACAAGCCTATTGGACAATGGGTTTTAAAATTGCTGACCATGAAAAAATTATGAAATGGTGGTCGGACAATGCAGCAGGGAAAAATGTCTATGCGGGGCTTGGCACGTATCGCGTTGGCACGAGTGCGGCGAAGGAGCAAAATTGGAACGACCCGAACGAAATTCCTAAACAAATTCGGTATTCGCGCAGCTTACCAAACGTTTATGGAACAGTTCATTTTAGCTCTAAATCGTTGATAAACAATGCGTTAGGCGTGTACGATAGTTTACGTTTGAATTATTACAACACACCTGCTTTGCCACCCGAAGGTCGGAAAGATACGTCTTTTTTAACGTGCGACCCGCCCGAAATTCGCTCAATTACTTCGGAAGTAGATGGTAAAGTAGCGATTCGTTGGCAACCGAGCATGACGACATTGCGACGCAAACCGTATCAATACCTTATTTATCGCTTTAAAAATGGGCAAATTGATTTTACGAACGGCCATAATATCATCGGCATTTTACCGCACAATTCAAGGGAATACGTCTTTTATGACCCCAAACCCGAAACGACAAATATGTATGCGGTCAGTGTTTCAGATTGTCAAAACGTAGAATCGGACGCATCAGAATTGGTGAGTTTGAACAAACAACCCTTACCACCACCGCCCGTAGCTAAAACAACAGAGCCACGCAAACGCAAAGGTTGGTTTGGTAGCTTTTGGCGACGGATTTTTGGAAGATAAACGGCATTGTATTTGTTTTTCTGAAAATAGGCAGCAGCCAATGTAGCTCAGTTGGTAGAGCAACGCATTCGTAATGCGTAGGTCAGGAGTTCGAGTCTCCTCATTGGCTCAAATTTTTAACAAATAACCCGTTGTGAATCAGTGATTTATAACGGGTTATTTGTTTTTCTGCACTATTCAATCGCTTGTCTTGTCCTGAAATAGGTTGACCCTTCATTTGTAATTCAATGTAGCCCCCTCAGTAGTCAGTCAACCCGACAGTATTGGATTGACTGACCACTGAGGGGGCTAAAAAATTTGGAAAATCAAAACAAGCGTGTACCTTTGTTTTGTTGAATTTACGAATCAAATTTACCAATCATTTCTAACAAAAATCTAAGATGACCATTACTATATCCGAAAATGTAGAGCCGTTAATCATTGACAACTTGCTCAAATATATGCAGCGTGAAAAAGTGCCTTACGCCGTCCAAACGGACGACAACGCCATGAGAACAGCTGCCGTCAGAGAACGTTTGCGCCAAAAACTCGTCGTTACAGGCGAATGGGCCACAATGGACGATGAAGACCGACTAGACGCGGCCCTCTTTGAAGGCATGATGTATGACAATGAACAGGCATCCATCGAATACCATTCTGAACAGGATTCAAGAGCTTTTTATAAAAATCAAAAAAAACAAATTCATGCTGTTTGAAGATTCTAAAGCGTTTCGTAAAGCCTTAAAACGATTACCCATTGATGTTAAAAACGATGCTTTTGACGCTATCAACAACTTAGCCGATGCCGACACTTTTGCGGACATTCACCACTTAAAAGCCTTGACAAACTATCCAAATTATTATCGCATTCGGGTTCGGAATTATCGAATCGGTATGTTTTGGACAGGCGATAGGTTTTTGATTCAAACCATTGGGCCACGAGGCGATTTTTACAAAAACTTTCCCTAGTAGCCAAAAGCCTTCAACCACGCCGCTTTCATCATCTCCACCACATTCACACCAAACAGCAAGTCGCTGCGGTACACGTTCGGAAAACTTTAAAAGTTTCCCGAACGTTGAGTCCCCTCAGTATAAAACCTGATTTTTTCCAATTTCCGCTTTGAATTACTTAAAATTTCTACTTTCACCGCCGTTTCCCTTATCATTTGCTCAAAATTCCTTATATTTTTATTAAATTTTACTTAATATGAAAATTTTTAAACATTCCCTTTACGCGGCTTTGGTTTTAATTTTTGCCGCTTGTTCCACTACTAAAAAAACAACCGTTTATGGCGAAGCCGACGGTAAAGTTGAGTGGATTTTTCTCCAACTCAACGACGTTTACGAAATTGCTTCGATTGAAAACGGCAAAGCGGGCGGTTTGGCACGCGTTGGCACGGTCAAACAACAGCTTTTGAAAGAAAATCCGAATGTGTTTACCGTCATGGCGGGCGATTTTTTATCCCCCTCAGTAATTGGCACTTTGAAGTACGAAGGGGTGGGCATTAAAGGCCGTCAGATGGTCGAAACAATGAATGCGTTAGGCGTCAATTTGGTCTGTTTTGGCAACCATGAATTCGACCTTGACTACCCTGATTTGCAGAAAAGAATGGACGAATCCACTTTTGAATGGCTCTCTTCTAATGCGTTTAAAACGGAAGGTGAAGGCATTGTGGCTTTCGGAAAAACGGGTGACGAAGATGGTCATCCAGAATATAAAGTATTGACTATCAATGATGGAAAGGCCAATGAATCGGTAAAAGTCGGTATTTGGGGCGTCGTTTTAAATGCGAATAAAAAAGACTATGTTCAGTACAGCGATGTCTTTGAACGGTCAAAAACGTTGGTCAACGATGTGCTACCAAAAGAGGCCGATGTCTTCGTCGGTTTGACGCACGTATCGGTGGATATGGACAAACAAATTGCGGCAGAGAACCCCTCAGTATCCTTGATTATGGGTGGCCACGAACACACCAATCAGATATATAAAATCGGTCAAACGACGTTGGCAAAGGCCGATGCAAACGCCAAAACAGTCTATGTGCATCGCTGTTCTTACAATTTAAAGACGAAAAAAACGACGGTGAATTCCGAATTGGTGAAAATTGACGACTCAATCGCCGACGACCCTACGGTGATTGCCGTGGTGAATAAATGGAATGCAATTGCCGAAAAATCGTTCAAAGCGGGTGGTTTTAGCCCTGACGAAGTGGTGGCTGAATTGAGTGAAATACTAGACGGTCGTGAGGCGTCGCTGCGTTTGCAACAGAACAATATGGGCAGTGCAATTGCCAAATCAATGGTCGCAGCAGCTAAAAAGCCCGTTGATTGTGCATTTTTCAACAGTGGTTCGATTCGGATTGACGACCAAGTGTCGGGCAAAATCACGCAAAAAGACATCATTCGCATCATGCCTTTCGGTGGAAAATTGGTTGAATTTGACATCAAAGGCTCGGAATTACGTAAGGTTTTGTTGGCGGGATTGCTGTCGAAAGGACGCGGCGGTTATCTGCAATGGGAGAAAATTAGCTACGATGATGCGTCTAAAACATTGAGAATCAATGGTGAATTGTTGAGCGAATCAAAAACGTACCATTGTATCACCAACGATTTTTTGTTGAGTGGTAAAGAAACGAACTTTGATTTTTTTAATATAAAGAATCCAAATATTTCAAATATTGATATGCCAACTGACGCGAACGACATCAGAATGGATATTCGTAAAGCATTTATTCAATATTTGAAAAATAAAAAATAAAAATGTATAGGCCACTTCAGTCGCCTATACGTAAAGAAAAAAACATGATTAACTACAACGGCAGTGTTTTTACCGACGATGAACCCGTTTTGAACGCCGCAAATCGGTCTTTTCGCTACGGCGACGGCTTGTTTGAAACGATGCGCGTTGTGAACGGAAAAGTGCCTTTATTCAACTATCATTTCGACCGATTACTGAGGGGTATGAAAGCGTTGAAAATACAAACGCCGACTTATTTCAATGTGCATTATTTGAAAAATGAAGTACAAAAAACGTTGGGCAAAATGCCTTCTGCGCGGGTACGTGTAGCCGTGTGGCGCGAGTCGGGCGGGGCTTACACGCCTACAAATTTCAACCCTGATTTTCTAATAGAAAGTTCTCCTTTACCCGATAAAACCTTCACTATCAATGATTTAGGCTTGACGATGGGCGTTTATCCAAATTTTCGTTTACATCAAACACCCGTTTCAGAATTCAAAACGGCTAACGCTTTGCCTTATATTTTAGCAGGAATTTTCGCCAGAGAAAACAGTTTTGACGACGTTTTACTGCTCAATACTGAGGGGGGCATCGCGGAAGCAATTGCGTCAAATATTTTCATTTTAACAAATAAAAAAGTAACAACGCCGCCCCTTTCTGTCGGTTGCGTAGGCGGTGTGATGCGGTTGTATTTGATGGGATTGATACAACAAAAAGGTATGGGAGTAGAAGAAAAAAATATAACGATTAATGACGTAGAATCAGCCGACGCAATCTTTTTAACCAATGCTTTACAAGGCATTCGTTGGGTTGAAAAATTTAACGACATTGAATTTAAAAATGAATTTGCGTTAGCCTTACACAACGATTTAATTAAAAGCCTGTAAATTAATGGTTAATGGTTAATGGTTAATGGTTAATGGTTAATGGTTAATGGTTAATGGTTAATGGTTAATGGTTAATGGTTAATGGTTAATGGTTAA
>JAYSRS010000175.1:0-16912 GCA_043720935.1 Saprospiraceae bacterium | reverse complement strand
TTTTAAAACGCCTATTTTCACCCTGAATACGCCTCAAATCCGTTAGGATTTGCACGTTTATAGGAAATATAGAACGGGCTTTTTCCTCGAATCCGTAGAATTCGCACGTTGAAACAGTTCATTATTAACGTTCGACTCCTACGGAGTCGGTGAAAATCATTCATTTTGATTCGGAATTATCGGCTTTATGTCGCAAAATACTGAGGGGGTATCAGATTTAGGAAATTTGCAAAATTTCCTAAATCTTTTGCAGCTACGCCGCAACTTTAAATCCCAAAGCAAAAATTGCTGCTCGCTGTGAAAAAAGTTCGTAAATCATTGATAGCCAATTATATAACATGAAAAAAATACCTTTTGACTTGATAATCGTTGGCGCAGGTGCAGCAGGCATGACCGCCGCAATCACTGCCGCTGAGCATGGCCGCCGCGTTTTGGTGATTGAAAAAGACAGCCGAATCGGTGGAACGCTTCATTTGACGGCGGGCCACATGAGCGCGGGCGGCTCAAAATTGCAGGCCGAAAAAGGGATTTTGGACACGCCACAAGCCCATTTTGACGACGTAATGCGGATAAATCAAGGCTCTGCCGACGATTGGATGATTCGTTTGGCGACCGAAGAAGCCCCAAAAACGATGGATTGGCTCGCCGAAAAGGGCTTTGAATTTGCCGACGACAGCCCAAAAATAGTTTATGGCCATGTCCCCTACTCTACGCCACGAACGCATTTTGGTAAGGACATTGGCCGTTCAATTCTAAAAGTTTTACAACCGCTTTTTGAAGCACAAGCCAAAAAAGAAAACATCGTTTTAAGATTAAATACAAAATTTGTTGATTTATTAATCAATGACAATCAAAAAGTTGTAGGCGTTACTGCGCTTACTGGAGAAAACACACGGCGGCCACATTTTGCCGAAAAAGTAATTCTAACGACGGGTGGTTATGCGTCAAATCCTAAATTATTCGCCAAGCGACACCCCTCAGTATCGCGCTTAATCTCGACCGCTTCGCCAAATTCACAAGGCGAAGGCATCGTAATTGCGGAGCGATACGGGGCAGTTTTTCATAATGCGGAAAAGGCTTTGTCAACGAACGGCGGTATCGAATTAGACCCGAAAAGTGGGCGTTCCGATTTTTGGGGCGTTTGGGCACGGGTATCGAATGCCGTTGACCGACCGCCGCATGAGGTGTATGTGAACGACAACGGGCAACGTTTTATTAATGAAGACGAGCCTAATCCCGACACCCGTGAACGTACTGTTGAGCAACTACCTAACCGCCGTTTTGGGGTTATTTTTGATGAGAAAGCACGTAAAACAGCCCCGCCGCTTTTACTTTGGTGGACAGAAGAACGTTTTTTAGAGGAAACAAAACGCGAAAAAGCGATGTGGCAAGCCGATTCTCTAACCGAATTAGCCGATAAAACGGGTTTGCCAAAGGCTAATTTATTGGCCACAATTGAACGATTTAACGGTTTTGTTGACCAACAAAATGACGTTGATTTTGGACGTAAATTATTGAATAACAAGGTTTTACAGCCGCCTTTTTATGCCGTCTTGACGTATGCCATCAATCTGATTACATTCGGCGGTTTGAAAGTCAATGAGCAATTGCAAGTCGTTCGGAAAGATGGGCGACCGATTGAGGGACTGTACGCGGCAGGAGAAATTTTGGGCGCGGGGGCAACAAGCGGCAACGCCTTTTGCGGCGGTATGCTGCTGACACCCGCGTTGAGTTTTGGGCGTATTTTAGGGCGTTCTTGACGTTATGGGCCACTGATTGGACTGATTGGACTGATTAGACTGATTAAAATGATTTACACTGATTTTTTGAAAACGTCAAAAGGAAATCTGTGTAAATCATTTTAATCAGTCCAATCAGTAGTCCATGGCATATAAAATATAAAATTTTAATTAAATATTTATTCATCTTAAATTCAATACAATGCGTTTATTAAAAGCCTTTTTTGCGTTAACCGTTTTGACTATTTTTTCATCTCAAAATTTGACCGCTCAAATAGACACAACGGCTTGGAAAACCGTCAAAGACAACCTGTTTTCACTTAGTTATCCCAAGAAAAATTGGAACAAATCGGAAATTTTACCCGCTAATGCACGTTTTATGCTTTACGTGCCGAAGAAAAGCGACGACAAAGGCTATTGGGATAATATTTACTTGATGATTAATACGTTCAAGGAATCAACACCCGAATTAGGCAATTATTCGCAACGTGCTTCTGAACAACTAAAAGCGGCGATGAAAGGCGGCTCTATTCTGCAATCGAGTCGTAAAAAATCGGGAAATTTGGCCTATCAAGAAGTCATTTCACAAGGTACTTTGGGCAAAAATGCCTTGAAAATGCGGCAATGGCACTTCGTAAAAGGTAAAAAAGCCTACACACTGACATACGCCGCTCGAACGGAACATTATGAAGATTTAATGCCGATTGTGAATGAGATTTTTAATTCGTTTAAGTTGAAATAGGTTAGCCATGGATTAACATGGATTTTATTAATACTGAAATACTGAAATACTTACGTACTGAAATACTTACGTACTGAAATGTTAATGTACTGAAATCAGCAATTTTCGTTTTGGAATTTTAGATTGCGGCGTAGCTGCAAAATCTCGGTAATATCAATAAATAAAGCCGATTTCCTCTGCGGTGTAACCGTAAAACCATCGGTTTAGCGGTTACACCGCTTTAAAAAATGGTTGGTCGTTTAAATATTACCAAGATTTTGCAGCTACGCCGCAATGAAACAAAAAAAAAATTAAGGCTCGATTTTATAGGCTTTATGATTCTATTGAGAAACTTTTTGGCCTTCACGACGGTTATGGCCGTTCCGAAACCGCGTTTGACACCCCCTCAGTATAAGTAGCTGTGCATAAATAATCGGCACTTTTCCCATTATAATTCTTAATTTTTAATTTTTAATTCGACTAAAATGACCATCGCCGACCTTCGCCAGAAGAATCTAATTATTTTTGAATGTATCAGTGGCAGCCGTGCCTACGGGACGAACATTGCGACGAGCGACACGGACATTCGCGGCGTTTTTGTTCAGCCACAACAAGCGTTTTACGGCCTACAACGCGTCGAGCAAGTGCATGATGAAAAAAACGATATTATTTTCTATGAACTGCGCCGTTTTGTGGAATTATTGGCCGTCAATAACCCAAATATCCTTGAAATGCTCGCCGCACCCGCCGACTGTATCGTTCAAAAACACCCGCTTTTCGACCTTTTGCAGCCGCAAATGTTCCTCTCAAAGCTGTGTCGCAACACATTTGCAGGTTATGCGTTGAGCCAAATTAAGAAAGCGCACGGCCTCAATAAGAAGATTCACAACCCACAACCCGTTGTCCGAAAAGCGTTGATTGAGTTTTGCTATGTTCCCGAAGGACAAGGCTCTGTCCCTGTTTCGGAGTGGTTGAAGCGGCGCAATTGGCAACAAGAAAAGGGTGGTTTGGTCGAATTAGCTCACATAAATGACGGATATGCTTTGTTTTATGACGAAAATAACGTGTTAAATCTGCAAGGTATCATCAAAAAAGGCGAAGATTCAAACGACGTAACGTTAAGCAGCGTGCCGAAAGGTGTGCAACCCGTCGCATTTATGTCGTTCAACAAAGACGGCTATTCGGCGCATTGTCGGCAATGGAAAGAGTATTGGGAATGGGTCGAAAAACGGAATGAACACCGCTACGAAAATACGTTGGAACACGGCAAAAATTACGATTCTAAAAATATGATGCACACGTTTCGCCTCTTGGAAATGGCCGAAGAAATCCTAGAACGCGGCGAAATCAACGTCCGTCGCCCAAATCGAGAATGGCTCTTGAAAATCCGAAAAGGGGGATTTGATTACGCCGATTTGATGGAAAAAGCGGAGGCAAAAGTGGTGGCAATTGATGCGCTGTATGAAACGAGTAAGCTGCCAAAACAGCCTAATCATGCGGCGATTGAACGGGCTTTGGTAGCGATTCGGACGCAATTTTATGCCGAATTTAATTTTTAATTTTCCTAGTTTCGCCCAAAATTTATGAATTATTCCTTTCAATATGAAACAAAAAATCTTACTACTTATGTGTTTTTGGTTATGCCAATTGTTCTTTGGAAAATCTATCGCTAACGCGCAACCCGTTGACTTGAAAACGGCAGATTGGCGCATCAAAATGGCCGATGATGCCGCCTTTGCGACCCCTCAGTATGACGACTCAAAATGGCAAAATATTGCCGTCGGACAAGCGTGGGAGAACGCCGTGGGCAATTATGACGGCATTGGTTGGTATCGGACAACGCTTGTTTTAGACAAGAAAAAACTCCGCCGTGCCGTGCGTTGTGGCGGTGGCATGGTCTTGCGTTTGGGCAAAATTGACGATGCCGATGAGACGTATTTTAATGGCGTAAAAATCGGTGCGTCGGGTGAATTTCCTCCCGCAAGAATTTCCGCTTGGGACGACGACCGCGTGTATATTGTCCCAAAAAAGCTCATAAATTGGAAAAAACCCAACGTTATTGCCGTCAGAGTGGCCGATTGGGGCGGCGGCGGTGGCTTGTATGCAGGTGACTACGCACTCGAACCGTTAAGTTGGAAGCAGAAAATGAACATTGATATTGCTAATGCGGCGGTGTCAAATGCGTTTGATTTTAATACGAAAATTGGGATAACGACCTTTTTAAAAAATGGGTCGAAAGAGAATTTGGGCGGCGATTTGACGGTCGAAATTCATAAATTTACGGGCGAAAAAGTGGCTGAACAAAGCCGAAAAGTGCAGATTCTCAAAGGCCGCGATTTGGCGATGCCACCTTTTGATTTTGATTCATTGCCCGTTGGTTTTTACCATTCAACCGTCCGTTTTCAAGACGCACGGGGTAACAACATCAAAGCAAATTATGGTTTTGCCGTTGAGCCGACGGGCGTAAAATCTGCCCCCGTTTTGCCGACCGATTTTGACACGTTTTGGCAAGAAGCACGGGCCGAATTGGCCACAATTGACCCGCAATTCACCCTCACACCGACCCCTCAGTATGCGACCGCAAAAACCGATGTTTTTGAAGTAGAAATGCGCTCAATCGGTAATATTCGGGTGCGGGGCTACTACGCACAGCCTAAAAAAAAGACCCATTTACCCGCTTTATTGCACGTTCAAGGCTATTCTTCAGTGATGTTGCCGTTTGATATTGACCAGCCGATGGCGCAATTTTTCTTGAATATTCGGGGTCATGGCAACAGTCAAACGGACTTAAATCCTGGCTTCCCGGGCTTTTTGTTGAAGGGATTAGATTCAGCAAAAACGTATATTTATCGTGGGGCATACATGGATTGCATTCGAGCCGTTGACTTCCTCGCAAGTCGTTCGGAAGTTGATTCTACGCGGATTGGTGTGGAAGGGGCAAGTCAAGGCGGGGCACTGAGTTTTGCGGTAGCGGCTTTGGACAAACGCATCAAATTGTGCGCGCCCGACGTGCCTTTTCTCTCCGATTTCAGAAATTATTTCCAAATTGCACCGTGGCCAGCCATGGAATTTAAGACGTATTCTACCTTTCACTTTAAGAAAATGGAGGCGATTTATAGCGTTTTGGACTATTTTGACATTAAACATTTAACGCCGATGATAACGTGTCCCGTCATTATGGGCGTCGGCCTCTACGACCCGACTTGTCCGCCTGCTATCAATTTTGCAGCGTATAACAATCTAAATTCAACAGATAAAGAATATCGTTTATATCCAACGGCAGGACATTCGTTGCCGCCGTCGCATTATGAGGTTAAACGCAATTGGATATTCAAACATTTTAACATCATTCCCTAATCTACGCGTCATGGACTACAGATTGGACTGATTAGGCTGGTTTACACTGATTTTTTTAGTTTCCTCCTGAATGACAAAAAGAAACTAAAAAAATCAGTGTAAATCAGTCGCATCAGTCCAATCAGTGGCCCATGATGTGCTAATAAATTGCTTGAAAAATATGAAAATTAACAGCAAATGGGCCATTTTAGCCTTGATCAGCATTCTAATAAGCTGCGCTAAACCGACGCAACGCGCCAACACTATCGCTCAAAATGCGCCCACAAACATTCAAACGGGTGCGGAACAGACCCCTCAGTATTTGGGCTATTTGGCCAACAAAAAGGTCGGTATTTTGGCCAATCCGACGACAATTATTGGCCAAAAACATTTGGTGGATAGCCTCTTGTCACGCGGCGTCCAGATTGTCAAAGTCTTTGGCCCAGAACATGGTTTTAGAGGCAACGCGAGTGCGGGTATAAAAGTGAGTAATGAAAAAGACGCGGCAACGGGTCTGCCGATTATCTCTTTGTACGGCAAAAAACGCAAGCCGTCGGCGGAAGATTTGGCCGACGTCGATGTGATGGTATTCGATATTCAAGACGTGGGTTGCCGTTTTTACACATATATAAACGTGTTGCGCGATGTGATGGAATCTTGCGCCGAGCAAAACAAAGAATTGGTGATTTTAGACCGCCCGAATCCAAACGGTTATTTGGTGGATGGCCCTGTTTTGGATATGCAGCATAAATCAGGCATTGGCCAATTTCCAATTCCGATTGCCCACGGCATGACGATTGGCGAATTTGCTCAAATGATAAACGGCGAAGGTTGGTTGCCGAACAAAATACAATGTAAAATCAAGATAATTCCCGTCAAAAACTACAATCACGACATGGCATACACGCTGCCCGTCAAGCCGTCGCCGAACCTCAATTCGCAACAAAGTGTTCTACTCTACCCCGCCGTTTGCTTGTTTGAAGGAACGATTATCAACCTCGGACGCGGGACTTATACGCCGTTTACGATTTTGGGTAGCCCGAAATTGAAGGGAAAATACACGTTTTCTTATACGCCGACGGGCATAAAAGGCATGAGCGAAACGCCTTTGCACAAGGACGAAGTGTGTTATGGCCTTGATTTGCGAAATTACGACGCCCGTTCGTGGCGCAAAGACCGCCGTATTAATTTTGAATGGATGATTGAATTGTATCAAGCATATCCCGAAAAAGCACGTTTTTTCGACCGCACGTACAGCAAAGAAATGGGGAATATTGATTATTTAGCGGGTGTGTCGGACTTTAAAAATCAAATCATTGCGGGTAAAACGATGGCCGAAATCCGCGCTAGTTGGGAACCAAAATTGTCAGAATACAAGGACATGCGAAAAAAATATTTGATTTATCCTTAAATTTAATCCAAATTTATGAAAAACACCCAAATAACCATCCTAGGAGCTGGCCCAGCAGGTGCGGCAACCGCTTTAAAACTCGCTCAACTCGGCATTCCCTGCGTTTTGATTGACAAAGCGACGTTTCCGCGTGACAAAATTTGCGGCGATGGCATTAGCAATCAATGCGTTCACGTCTTGCAAAAATGGCTCGACCCGTCAATTATCGCGCGTTTTGCGGCAGCAACACATTTGCAAATTGACTCATGGGGTTTACAAGTTGAAGGAACAAAAGGCAATGGTTTTGAGATTCCGTACAAGCCGTTTTCTAAGGAAAAAACCGAAATGCCGTCAGGTTTTGTCTGTAAAAGACGTGAATTTGATAATTTTTTGGTCGAAGAAGTTAGACGCTCGCCGTTGATTGAATTTTATGAAAATGTAGAAATTACGCAGTTTGAAAGGCTCGACGCAAAGCACGACGTTCGGGAAACTTTTAAAGTTTCCCGAACGTTTGACGACACTAAAAATGCTCAAAATACTGAGGGGCCTAATTTTGAATTAAAAAACACAAACGACAACGATTTAAACGCCAATTTTTCAAGCGGATTTGAGTTAACCGATAAAACGGGCAGCTTCAAAATTCAAACGCAATTGGTCATTGCGGCAGATGGCGCGCAATCGCGTTTTGCGCGGCAAATTGGCGGCATTGAGCTTGATAATCAACACTTTATGGCTTCCGTGAAAGCGTATTACTCTGGTGTTACGGGGTTTCATAAGGACAATTTTTTGGAATTTTATTTTTTAAAAGACTTCCTCCCTGGCTATTTTTGGATTTTTCCGTTGCCGAACGGCGAGGCAAATGTTGGGATTGCGATTGTGTCCGAAGAAGTGAATAAACGGAAATTGAATCTAAAAAAGTGCTTGGAAGAAGTCATCGAAACGCGTTTTAAAGACCGTTTTACGAATGCTCAAATCGTTGGAAAAATGGAAGGTTTTGGCTTGCCTTTGGGGTCAAAACGGCGAAAATTGTCAGGCGAAAATTATATGTTGACAGGCGATGCAGCGTCTTTGATTGACCCTTTGACGGGCGAAGGCATAGCAAATGCGTTGTTAAGTGGCGTTGTTGCGGCGGAAAAAGCGGCAGAATATTTGGAAAAGGGCGATTTTTCGGCCAAAATACTGAGGGGGTACGATGAGCGCATTTATCGGATGCGCGGCCAAGAATTTAAGGTCAGCTATTGGTTGCAACGGCAATTTCGGAGGGCTTGGTTTTTCAATGCTTTGGTGTGGCTGATTTCAAAAAACCAACATTTGGCAAGGACTTTTGCCTTTGTTTTTACGGATGTTAATTTGAAAAAACAGTTGCGAACGCCATCGTTTTGGTGGTCGGTTTTGAGGAATAAATAAGAATAACAAAACGTTTAACAATGAAAAATAAAATCTTTTACGGCTGGTATATGCTCGCGGGTATGACCCTCATGTACACGGCTACGAACGGCGTTGCGATGTACGCGTTCGGTGTTTTGCGGAAAATGCAAGCCGTACAATCGCCTAATTTTGGACTAGATTCGGCCACACAAGCGGCATTACCCGCCTTGTTGTTTATGGTTGTAGCGTTTACGTCGCCCGTTGTCGGCTCTTTGCTCGACCGTTACAGCCCGAAAATTATTATCAGCATTGGGGCAATTATGGCGGTCATTTTGACTTTTTTGCACCAATTTATGGATTCTTACAACGGATTACGGGTGATTTACGCCTTTTTTGCGGTAGCGATGTCGTTTGCGGGAATCATCTCCTTTATGTTTTTAATCAATCGGTGGTTCAAAAAACACATCGGTTTGGCGGCGGGGATTTTACTGGTTGGGTCGAGTTTGGGCAGTCTGATTTTCCCAAGAATCGTTGCGGCGGCGGGTGATTGGCGCGTGGCCTGCAATTGGCTCGGCTTGGCGGCGGCGGCGTTTTTGATTGCCCCGTTGTTGCTCATCAAAAATTCACCAGAAGAAATGGGCGAAACGCAAGACGGTAATTCTGAATTAAATACGTCATTGCGAGGCACAAAGCAAAAAAATTTAAAATTAAAAACGGCGGCTACACCTTCACAAGCTGAAAATACTGAGGGGCCTCATTCAAAACTAAAAAAGACGAACACTGGCGAGCGCGGTTTCTTAAATGATGGTGCAATTGTTTCACAATCAACGAGTTCTGCGGACGAAGGCATCACTTTGGGCGAGGCGATTCGCTCAAAATCGTTCTATTTGGTTTTGGTTGTGACGGGTGCTTTGTGGTTTTGCATCAATGGCTATATCCAAAACCATGCGTTTTTCATGACCGATTTGGGCAAAAATGCAGGGGAAACGGCGGCAGTCATTGGCACTTTTGGCATGACGGCGATTGTCGGAAAACTCCTTTTTGGTTGGTTGGCCGATAAATTTGAACGGCGTTTTATCATGATTGGCAGCATTGGTTTGATGGGCATTTCCATTCTTTTACTCAAAATGTGCCAAGGCAATCAAGCGTTTTTGATGCCTTTTGCGGTCGTTTTCGGCATGGGTTTCGGCGGGGCGTTTTCGATGATTCAGATTTGGGTCGCCGATATTTACGCAGGAAAAAATTTCGGCGCAATCCTCGGCGTCGTGACGATGATAGACACAATTGCGGGGTCAATTGGTATGATAACTTTGGGTAATATGCGTAAATCCGCAGGGACTTTTGACGGTGGTTTTAATCTTATGTTGGGCTTGTGTGCGGTGGCTTTGGTGGCGACTTTTTTGGTTAAAAAGCCTGAAAAAGCGTAAATTTTAGTGATGAAATATTGTTTAAAATAATTCGATTAAAAACGGTAATAGTTTGTTTATCAATAGTTTACGGTAGTTTTTCATGCCAAACTAAGCCTATTTTTCCAATTTCAAATACCTTAGAAATTGCATTAGAGCAAAAAGGGAAATATGCAGAATATGTGCAGTTGCTTAACCGCGCTTATGACAATGATACTGTGGCGTTGCGAACGTTTTTGGCTATTGATTGGATGGATGATGCGGCTGGCTACAACCATGCTTTTATGGTGTCTAACATTTTGGAACAAAAAAATGATGCGACACTTCTGCCAATTTTAAAAACGATGGATGTTACTGAAATGGTATCTTTAAAATCGTATCTTCAAGTGGCTATTGACCAAAGCAGTGGAAACGTATTGAAAAAACTAAGGGTGATTTGCCCCCGAAGTGTAGAAGTTTTAGGTTTGTAAAAATAGTATTAGAAAAGACCCCCTCAGTATTTTTACTTATTTTTGTTCAAAATTTCGATAAAATGGAAAAAGTAAAATACGATAAAGAGACCGACGTTCTCTACATTCAACTCGCCGTTGAGCCGATTGCGGAAAGTGACGAACAACGCGAAGGCGTGATTTTAGACTTCAACGCCGTAGGAAAAATTGTTGGCATTGAAATTTTAGACGCTTCACAACGCGTACCGCAGCCTACTAAAATGGCGTATGAATTGGTTTAGTACCCCTCAGTATTTTCAACTATTTTTACTCAAAATTTAGATAAAATGATGACATCAACCGCAATACAGTTTATTACAGACGGCAACGGTGAAAAATTTGCCGCCGTCGTTCCAATGGAAATTTACGCTAATATGCTCGATAAAATCGAAGAATTAGAAGATATTGAGCTTTACGACGCGGTAAAAGCGCGTGAAGAATCGTCTATTTCTTTGGAAGAATATCGTTTACAACGTCAAAAGAGAAAACAGCCTCATGCCCTATCAAATTCAAATTCGTAAATCTGCCCAAAAGCAACTAGACAAGTTGTCTGATGATGTAGCCGAAAATTTACTTGACGCGATTGAAGCACTCGCCGTCAATCCACGCCCTAGCGGCTGTAAAAAACTTAAAGGACGCGGCGGTTATCGCATTAGAAAAGGCGATTATAGAATTATATATGACATTTATGACGATGTATTAATCGTTGACGTCATAGCGGCTGGACATAGGAGAGAAATTTATGATTAACTTTTTTTTATATATCGAAAACCACTTTTTCCTTATGACTTTTGGCGCATTGTGTCTCGTTCCACCCCTCGTCGTTATCGTTTTGGCGATACTCATCCGACGGGCTTTTGAGCCGCTTTTGATTGGCTGTTTGGTCGGTTTTATTATCATCAAACCGACGGATTTTCCCGCAAATTTTATTGACGCTTTGAAAAAAGCTTTGCAACATGAAGACATGGTGTGGATTATCCTCGTCTGTGGTTTGTATGGTTCATTGATTCATCTGATTATTCAATCAGGTGGCGTTTTTGCTTTTGGAAATTACGTGTTGAAATATGTCAAAAGCCGCCGTTCTGCCTTGATAACGACGTGGTTTTTGGGCCTTTTTATCTTTATTGATGATTATATGAGCGCGCTCGCAACAGGCGTCACGATGCGAAAAATCACCGATAATTACCGAATTTCAAGGGAAATGCTCGCTTTTCAGGTTAATGCGATGGCCGCACCGATTTGCGTTTTAATACCCATGTCAACGTGGTCAATTTACGTAGGAAAACTGTTGGAAGACAATAATGTCGTCGCAAAAGGCGATGGTTTTAGTGGCTTTTTGATGACAATTCCGTTTATGTTTTATCCGATTGTGACCGTTACGATTGCGCTTTTAGTGGCTTTGGGTAAATTTCCGTTGTTCAAAAAACTTAAATTGGCTGAACAACGCGCCCTTGAAACGGGCGTTTTGTCGCCGCCAAATTCCGTTATGTTGGCAACGTCCGATGTGCCGAGTGACCTGTCAAAAGCCAAGCCGATTTACTTTTTTCTACCCCTCAGTATTTTGATTGCTGCAACGCTTTGGCTCGACAAAGACGCACTAAAAGGCGTTTTAGTCGGCGTCTCGTTTACGTTTTTTTATTATTGGCTAAGTGGCGTCATGCAATTTAGAGACATCACGGACAGCATTTTTGAAGGCTTCAAAAGCATGGTTTTTGCCTTGGCGATTCTCACAATGTCGTATGTGTTGAAACGCGTCGGCGACGAAATGGGGTTAACGCCCTATGTGATTGACGCCGTAAAACCCATCCTCTCCAAAGGGCTTTTACCAATGATGATTTTTTTAAGTTTAAGTTTTATTTCCTACACAACTGCTTCATCTTGGGGACTTTATGCGGTGGCGATACCGATTGTCGTGCCACTTGCACAAGCGTTGGGGGCGAATGTTTGGGTGAGTTTGGCGGCGGTGATTTCATCGGGGGCATTCGGTTCTCATGCCAGTTTTTATTCAGATGTTACGGTGTTGACATCAAGCTCGACGGAGTGCAATAATATGGAATTGTCGCTGTCCGCGTTGCCGTTTAATTTGGTGGCGATGGCGGTGGCGGCGATGCTGTTTTTGGCTTGCGGTTTTTATTTTTAACAATATTGCGGGTCGTTGGTTATGTAGAGACAAGGCATGCCTTGTCTCTACACGCACAATCCGTTTACATTCATAAAAATAAAATTCAATATCATGAAAATTAAATCCATCAACGTTTATAAAAAAAACCTCGCGCTTACCCGCCCCTACTCTATCGCCTTTAAAACGATTGCGGACGTTGAAGCCGTTTTTGTTGAAATCCAATTGTCGAACGGTATTGTCGGTTTAGGTTCGGCGAATCCGTCAATTGAAGTGGTTGGCGAAAATGCTCAAATGGCGTTTGAACGTTTGCAAAGCATTGATATTCAACAATTTGTGGGACACAACATTGGCAATATCTTTTCAATTTTGCAAAATATCAAACGGCTTTTCCCGCATGCGCCTGGGACTTTGGCGGCTATGGACATCGCTTTGCACGATGCGTTTTGTCAATATTTGGGCGTTTCGGTCGCGGGTTTTTATGGTCAGAAAATCGAAAAATTGCCCACTTCGGTAACAATCGGCATCAAAGGCGTTTCAGAAACTTTGGAAGAGGCGCAAGAGTATTTTGACAAAAAATTCAAAATACTAAAAGTCAAATTGGGCAATGATTTGGCAGAAGATGTGGAAAGATTGGTAAAATTGCGGGAGCGTTTCGGCAAAAAGATGGGCATTCGCGTGGATGCGAATCAAGGGTATGCTGTTGAGGAGGTCGTTGGTTTTTTTAGTAAAATAAAAAAACTCAATATTGAACTCATGGAGCAGCCGACGCTCGTGGGTACTGAGGGAGCCGTTAAAAACTTACCTGCCGACATGCGCAAACGTTTGGCAGCCGATGAAAGTTTGACGGATTTAAACGCGGCTTTTCAATTGGCGGCTGATAAAACGTTTGGGATTTTTAACATCAAATTGATGAAATGTGGCGGTATTGCGGCAGCTTCGGAGATTGCAAATGTGGCAAAAGCGGCCAATATTGACTTGTTTTGGGGTTGCAACGATGAAAGTATTGTGGGCATTACGGCGGCTTTGCACATTGCGTTTGCTTCGCAAAATACGCGCTATATTGACCTTGATGGGAGTTTGGATTTGGCGGAAGACGTGGTTAAAAGTGGGTTTATTTTGAAAAATGGGTTGATGTCTTTGCTGAAAGGGAAAGGTTTAGGATTGAAAAGATAAATGTGCTATCTCGTAATTTGCAACGCTTCTTTGACCCCAAAGTACGCCGATTTTTTATCCAAATTCGCATCCCACGGCAATGGGTGTTCTTTTTGTAGCCAAAAAGGGTCAAAATCATCTTGAATGCCCCAAAAATAAATGCGCGTTGCACCCCCTTCGACGGCTTGTTTGACGACGTTGTAATAATCTTCTTTTTGTTTTTGGGCTAAATCCTTAGTCCACACTTGTGTTTCTGTTCTAATGTCTAATTCGGTGATATACAAGTCAATACCTAATGATTTGAACTTTTTTACGGTTTCTCTGAGCGCATTGTTCTCAAAAACCCAAGCGGATTTACCAATCGTCAGATGGCCTTGAATCCCTACGGCGTCAATGGACACATTCTCATTTTGCAGATGTTTGACGAGTTGATAGACGGCTTTTGTTTTCTTATAAAATTCATAGCTTGTTTGCTCGCTTTCGATGCCAAAATCACGTAATTCTAGCTTTTTATTGGTCTTTTCTCGACAATATTGCAAGGCTTTACGGACAAAAATAGGGTGTCTGTTATTGATTTTATCGTCACCTGTAAGTTTAGCATTGTCGGTTTCCCAACCCATTTTGAGCCACAACATATTTGTTCTATACGTCCCGTCGTCGTCAAACAGTTCATTCAGCACATTCCACACTTCCACTTTTGTTTTATTGTCATTGGCGTCCATAATGCCATAAATCATTCGTTTGAGCAAGGTGTCTAATTGCGTTTCGCTGTAATTGCCATTGATTAGCCAATCGGGCATATACGTATCTGGGCCAACGAGCATGTGCATTGTTGGACTGATATTATTGGCCTTCATCCAGTTGACGTTGTTGTTAAATTCGCTAAAATTAAACACATTTTCACCCATCCAACCCTCCCAACGGGCATACCAAAGGCTTTGACCTGTATTAAATTCAGTCTTGATAATGTTATAATATTTGTCATTGCCCCTTGATATTTCCAACGGTGCGCCAATCAAAACGCGGGAATTCACGTCTTTGAGTGCCAATAAGGGCAGCGTGTCCACTTGTTCGACATTAACCACGGGGCTTCGTTGCGTACAGGTTGATAGAAACAAAGACACGACAAAAGGCAAGGCAATTGAAGGCATTAAGATTTTCATTTTAGACGATTTTTATACATAATTGGATGAAAAATGAGCAAAATACTGAGGGGGGTATAAATTTTATAAAATATTGATAATCAATTATTTATCTAGGTTTTTGTTTGGTTTTTTGTCGCGGGTTTTGTCATTCAGAAGGAATCTCTATTGTGTGTAAACTTAATCAACACAGAAAATAAAGATTCCTTCTGAATGACAAAAAAAATCAAAACGCTTCTTCCCAAGACTTTGACCCAAAGACCGTTAGAAAGACGATTTTAATGTCTAACGACAAAGAGCCGTTATTGACATACCACAAATCAAATTCTGTTCTTCCTGAAATTTTTTGGTCGGTATCTGTCGGGCCGCGCCAACCGTTGACTTGCGCCCAACCTGTAATCCCGGGCTTGATGTAATGCCGTAAAATATACTCTTCTTTGGCATTTTGAAATTCAACATCGTGCGCGACCGCGTGAGGACGCGGGCCAACGACGCTCATATCGCCTAGAAAAACGTTGAAAAACTGGGGCATTTCGTCCAAATTCGTTCGCCGAAGGAACGCACCGACTTTCGTTACCCGACAATCACCGCGTTTTGCTTGTTCCACAATGCCGCCGTTTTCTTGAACACTCATCGTGCGGAATTTAATGCACTTAAACATTTTGCCTTGAAAACCAATGCGGTTTTGGAAGAACAAAACGGGGCCTTTTGACCTAGATTCTAACTTAATCAGCAAGGCAATAATCGGCATAAGCCATGACAAAACGCCGACAATAACTAGGAAGGAAAACACTATATCAAACAATCTTTTTACCGCAAAACTCCGCAAATGCGCCACATAAGCATCCTTCGCACTTAGAAAAATGCCGTGGTGCAATTCAAATTTGGCCCCCTCAGTAAAACAGTCCAATTCAAGTGGAATTATCTTAAATTCGATAAAATTATGCTTTGCGTAGTGCATCAATTGCCGCAACGTATTGGTTTCCAAAGAGTTAGAAACGTATAGTATCATGTTCACTTTATTAGTTTCCAAAAACGCGTCAACCTTTTCGACCGTTCCCAAATGCTTATTTTGATGCACCGACGAGCCGCCAAATGCCCCTAACAAATGAGTCTTGCCATTGTGCGCTTCGTTCAAGGCTGCTTCGATTTTTGGCAACGCTGCGCAATACCCAATCGTGATATAATCGAGAGGCCGATACGACACCAACATTCTAATCACAAAACGACTCGTTACCATCAAAAGGAGCAGATAGGCGTAGTAAATCGCAAACGGAAACGCGACTTTGTGAAACAATAAAATCGAAAAAATGTAGAAAAAGAAGATGTAAAGAAAAAAATTGGGAATAAGCCCTTTGATTTCATCGTCAAAACCTTTGTACTCAAAACGCGTGTAGATTTCGTTAGAATAAAATAAAATAGCAAACCATAAAAGGTTGACGAGTAAGGTAATGACGCGAAAATCTAAGGTTAGAAAAAAACCTGTTTCGTCAAAAACCAAGAAATAAGTGATGATTAAAGCGATGTTGAGCGATGCAAAATCGCAAAACATATAGAGTAAAGACTTCGGCTGTGTCATGCTTCATTGATTGAAAATGATAAAGATGCTGAAAACTCCTAAGATTTTTAAAACGCTTATTTTTACCCTAGATACGCCTCAAATCCGTTAGGATTTGCACGTTTATAGGAAATATAGAACGGGCTTTTTTCTCGAATCCGTAGGATTCGCACGTTGAAACAGCTCATTATTAACGTTCGACTCCTACGGCGTCAGTGAAAATCGTTCATTTTGATTTCTATAAATGTGCAAATTCTAACGGATTTGGGGCGTATTCGGGGTAAAATGCCTGTTCAAAAAATCTTCGGAGTTTTCAGGATAATCAACCTTTTGCAAGTTTTTAATTTTTAATTCTCCAAAATGGCGCGAATTCGCGCTTAATTTCGTTTGAGGTTTCGTACTTGCGTGATTGTAAAACACGCTTAGTTTTTACTTAAAAAAAATCAATTCAAAAAATACCCCCTCAGTATTTTTAGGTTTTGGGTTTTGT
>JAYSRS010000174.1:0-16917 GCA_043720935.1 Saprospiraceae bacterium | reverse complement strand
TATTTTCATACACACTGTTTTTCGCTGCGCGAAAAAGGCGTGCTAGGAAAAAATCTATCGGAGCGAACGTATTTTTGAAAGAAAAATCGTAGATTTTTCTTTCAAAAATACGTTCGCTCCATGAAAATTCCTTAGAGGGCGTCTTTCGAGCGTAGCGAGAAACAGCCAGTGAAATACGCTTTTATTTATTTCACGTTCCTTAAATAATCGGGAATTTACTGAGGGATATGATTTTTTATAAAGTATTGATTTCAAATTAGTTACAACTTTTGGAGGGTTTTAGAACCCTCCAAAAGTTATCCCGATTAAATAGGCGCACCTACTTATTTACAAAAAATAGACCCCTCAGTATTTGCGGCTAAAATCATTCAATTCTATCAAAAAACCAAAATTTTCCGCCCATCGTTTTGAAAGCAACTAAGCCATCTTTGAAATTGAAAAACACCTCAATCGGCGTTTGATTGTTTGGGATATCACCTGCACTGCATCCTTTACTTATATCATTTTTCCGAACATTGATATTTTGAAACCTTTTGTTGCCAATAATGGTATCTTTAACAAGGGTATGCAGTCTTGAAAACAGCTTGAAAAAATTAAAGAAAAACTCAATGTAAGGAAAACGTAAGGCTTCATATTGTTTTTGTTTTAGGGTGAAAAAACTATTCCGTTTCAATAAATTTCGACACGCTTAAAATCATTCCAAATGCCACGCATGTAAACAACAACGACGTGCCACCCATCGACAAAAGTGGCAACGGCTGACCCGTCACAGGCACGAGATGCACGCTAACGGCCATGTTTGCGAGGGCTTCAATGACTAAAATGAGTATCAGACCAATCGCCAGCATCGCGGGGAAGGTTTTTGGCGACTTCGTAACCAATCGAACGACCCGCATAAAGAGTAGCATGTATAACGCCATGACGACGAAGCCGCCTACCAAACCGTATTCTTCCATGATAATTGCGTAGATATAATCCGCAAAAGCACTCGGCAAAAAGTTTTTTTGCATCGAATTGCCCGGCCCATTGCCGAATAAATTGCCTCGGGCGATGGCCATTTTTGCCAGTTTTGTCTGTTCTGTACCGTCGCCATCCTCAATAAACGAGCGCGCCCGTTCTGTCCACGTAGCCGAACGTACTTTGGTCGGAAAAGCATTTCCCAAAACAATCAATCCTGCAAAGGCCACCAGTCCGCAAAACATTAATAAAAAAATGTATTTTGCAGCTACTCGACCGATGAACATCATCAGCATACAGGTTGCGAAAATCACCATTGCTGTTGATAAATTGCTCGGCGCAATCAGAATGCAGACCACGACAATCGGCACAATAATGGGCAAAAACGCGCTTTGAAAGTCTTGAATATAGTCCTGTTTTGACGTTATTGACCGCGCAACGTAGGCAATCAAGGCCACTTTGGCAAAATCGGACGTTTGAAAAGTCAAGCCAATAACAGGCACTTCGAGCCACCGCGATGCCCCGTTAACCTCGTTACCAACTGCCAAAGTGAGCATCAAAAGTGGTACGGACGCGGCCAACAAATAAGGTGACCAATGACTGTATCGGCGGTAGTGAATCAAGTGAGCGGCGTACATGACGACCGCGCCAAGACCTAATATGATGATTTGTTTTAGTAGATAAAACTCTGTGTTTCCGCCATGTTCGCGGAAAGCAAGCGTTGAGGTGGAGCTGTAAACGACCAAAATAGAGAGCATCATCAGCAACGCGACGATAGCCCAAATAACGCGGTCGCCTTTCAATTCGGCAGAAATGCGGTTAGAAATTGACATAATTTTTTACTTTTTATAAATTATAGGTTTCAAAATAATGATGAACGATGCATTATAAATGATGAATAGGCATCAGAATGTCAGAAATTCACCCCCCTCAGTATTTTCATAAAATATTGATTAATAACGTGTTAACACCTTCATCACTCAGCATTCAGCAATTTTCGCTTTGAGATTTTATGGGCCACTGATTGGACTTGTGCGACTGATTTACGCTGATTTTTATTATGATTTCCTAGAAAAAATCAGTGTAAATCAGTCGTATCCCTCCAATCAGTGTGCCATGATGCCAAAGCGGAAATTGCTGCTCATCATTTATCATTCATCATTCCAAGAACGGCTGCTTTAAACTGCTCGCCTCGGTCTTCGTAATTTTTGAACAAATCGAAACTTGCACAAGCGGGTGAGAGCAACACGACATCGGCCCCCTCAGTATATTTTGCCGCAACGGCCACCGCTTCGGCTGCGGAGCGGGTTTCTTCTAAATTTTTAACAATGGGGCTGAAAAACGATACAATTTTACTGTTATCAACCCCCAAAGCGACGATAGCCTTCACTTTTTGGCGAACCAACTCCTCAATTTGATGGTAATCGTTGCCTTTGTCTTGGCCGCCGATAATCAAAATGGTAGGTTTTGTCATGGCCGATAATGCCCAAAAAACGCTGTCCACGTTTGTTGCTTTTGAGTCGTTGAAATAATCCGTTCCATTGACGTTGGCCACATATTCCAAGCGGTGTGGTGCGTTCGTAAACGTGTCTAAACCCTTCTGAATCAATGTTTTATCTGCCGTTGTTGCCTTAAACGCTCTGATGGCACACAAGGCATTGAAATAATTATGAGGGCCTTGTAAATGCGGATTTGTGAGCGCGTAACTGTAATCTATGTGCGACGGCGTAAGCGTTTCTTTTTCGTGGTCAGCCACAAACGTCATGTCTCGAAATTTAATCGGCTGTTCCGCTTCCCACTTATCGACCCAAATCGGTATCGTATCCACGACGCCTTCATAATTTTTGAGCCGACGGTGCGATTCAGGGTCATTGCCGTTGTAAATCGCCGTATCGCCTTTGCTTTGATTCATCATAATCCTAAATTTTGACGCCGCGTAGTTGTCAAATTTATAGTCATAACGGTCGAGATGGTCGGGTGTGATATTCAGAATAATACTTACATTTGGCCGAAAAGTCTTGATGTCGTCGAGCTGAAAACTGCTCAATTCAAGAACATAGTAGTCGTGCAAGGGTTCTTCCGCTAGGATTCGGGCAAAACTTTTGCCGATATTGCCGCCCACGGCCACGTCTGCACCTGCCGTTTTTAAGAGGTGATAGGCCAAGCCTGTTGTCGTTGTTTTGCCATTTGAGCCTGTAATACCGATGATAAAAGGGGCTTTTTCGGCCAATAACGACAAATTCTGGTAAGCAAATTCAATTTCAGACACAATCGGTACACCCCTCAGTATCACCGCTTGAATGAGGTCAATTTTTTCGGGAATCCCCGGACTTTTGACAATTTGATCGGCGGCCAAAATACGATTTTTGTCGTGATGTCCGCTTTCAAATTCTATATTTGCGGCGTTGAGTTCCGCTCGAAAATTGTCTTTTACCGCACTTTTATCGCTGATAAAGACCTTAAAACCGAGTTTTTTGGCCAATAAAGCCGCGCCGACACCACTTTCGCCTGCGCCAAGAATAACGATATTTTTCATCTGTCGTAAATTTTAGGTTGCAAATCAAAACAATTTTAAGGAAATTAAAAATTAAAAATTAAGAATTTAAAATTTGCAAACTATTGACTACCAATCAATTGCAGACTTAGATTGACGGCTACCAGCCATTTTAAGTAATTTTAAAAATAATAAAATATGACACCCGATATTACGACACCCGACGACGTGGAAAAACTCGTCCGCACTTTTTATGGCCACTTACTGAAAGACCCTTTTATGTCGCCGTTTTTTGAACACATTGATTTTGAGGCCCATTTTCCTAGAATGATGGCTTTTTGGTCGTTTATTCTCTTGGATACGGAGGGGTTTACGGGCAATGTGTTTGACGCACATCGCCGACTCGACATCGACGAGCGGCATTTTGAACGGTGGATTTCGACATTTAAACAAACCGTGGACACCCTTTTTATGGGCAAAAATGCCGAAAAAGCGAAGCAACAAGCGGAGGTGATTGGGTATAATTTTCAATCAAAACTAAAATATCTTAGGCAAGTATAAAATTTGGCGTATTTTTTGGTATAGTTTTGGTCTAACGCATAGGTTTCAAAGATGTGCCGCCTCACAATTCGTTCAGTTTAAAACCAAATCAAAAGCGGCCTTTTTTCCTGCCTCAACGTTTATTTTCCGTTGAACTTTTTTATTTTTTTAAAACAAACTCTTGCTATGATTTATTTCTATTCACTGTCGCTCGTTGCGTCTTTGGCTTTGGCCACACCTGTTTCTGTCACCAATACAATTTCCACGCCGCCGTCCGTCCGATTTGACGAGACTTTGCTGCACAAGGGCAAAAATTACACGCTTTCGACTGCTTTTCAAGCCGAAATGCGCCGTGGAGAAAAGCCTTTGTACGATGTCAAATTGCAAAAAGACCAAGAATATTTGATTGTTGCTTTCGATGCAGGCGGCGAGATTCTTGACCTCGATTTGGCCCTTTACACCTATCATTACGAGCTGATTGACGCCGATGTTCGTACCGATAACAAAGGAAAAACGGAGTTGTCGTTCACCCCGACTATCAATCAAACGGTTTGGGTTGTGCCTAAAATTCGCAAAACGAAATGCCCGATTGTTGCGCCCTCGGCAGATTGTCAGTATTGCGTTCATCGATTGGCGATTGGGGTGTACAAGCGAAATTACTAGAGAAGGAATTTCAGATTTTAAATTAAAATGGTTAATTCTTTGATTATCAATGATTTAAAAATTAATTTTATTGCAATTGAAATTTGAAAACGCTTGCTTCCATCCTAAGAAAAGCCGTTTTGTGTTATGCAAAACGGCTTTTTTTATGCTTAAAATCGAAAAATACTGAGGGGGTGTTTTAAAAAAAATCAAAAGTTTTTCGTTAAAAAAAGTTGTTTTTAAAGGGAAATTCTACTTTTACCGACAGAAAGCCTCTGCATACTGAGGGGGTTAAAAAGTTATTAAAAAGATTTCAGATTTCAGATTTTAAATCTTAAAATGTAAAATACTGACAATCAATATGTTGCGTCTTGAAATCTGAAATCTGAAAAAAGAAATCAATTTTATTTATCCACTGTCAAACAAAAAAAAGAAATCAATTTATGCCTGCATCTTCAACCATCAAAATGGTCAGCTTGATACTCGGCGGCGGACAAGGGTCGCGCCTGTATCCACTCACAAAAGACCGTTCAAAACCCGCCGTGCCGATTGCGGGAAAGTACCGACTGATTGACATTCCGATTTCAAATTGCTTGCACTCGGGCGTCCGTCGGATGTTCGTTCTGACGCAATTTAACTCGGCTTCGTTGAATCAACACATCAAAAATTCCTACAATTTCGACCATTTTAGCAAGGGATTTGTGGATATTTTAGCCGCAGAACAGACGCCCGACAATCCAAATTGGTTTCAAGGCACCGCCGATGCCGTGCGTCAATCACTCCGTCACATGGCCGTACATGAGCATGATTACGTCTTGATTTTATCGGGCGACCAATTGTATCAAATGGATTTTTTGGCGATGGTGAAAGAACACATTGCTAAAAAGGCAGAACTGACGATTGCGACAATTCCCGTCAATGCGAAAGATGCGACGGATTTTGGCATCATGAAAGTGGCTAAATCGGGCATGATTGAGAGCTTTATCGAAAAACCCAAGGCCGATTTGTTGCCCGATTGGGTGTCGCCCGTACCGAAAGCCGAAGAAAAAGCGGGTAAAAACTATCTCGCCAGCATGGGCATTTACATTTTCAACCGCGAATCGTTGAACGAATTGTTGGAGAAACACCCTGACGCGACCGATTTTGGTAAAGAAATTATCCCGTCCGCCATCACGTCGGGCAAACGCGTGGCGAGTTATTTGTACAACGGCTATTGGACGGACATTGGTAATATTCAATCGTTCTTTGAGGCCAATCTTGAATTGACGGACAATATTCCAAAATTCAATTTGTTCGACAATGACAAACTCGTGTACACCCGTGCGCGCTTGTTGCCGCCGTCAAAATTCTACGGGACGACCTTGAAAAAAGCTGTTTGCGCCGAAGGGTCAATCATTCATGCCAAGTCAATTGAGCATTCGTTGATTGGGATTCGGAGTCGGATTGGCGAAAAAACGGTCATTAAAGACGTCATTATGATGGGTGCAGACAAGTACGAACACCTGTCAGATTTGGTCAAAAAAGGCCGCGTGAACATCGGTGTCGGTAAAAATTGCCACATCGAACGGGCTATTTTAGACAAAAATTGCCGCATCGGCAACAATGTCACCATCAAAGGCGCGCTCGGTTTGCCAAAACAAGACCATGAAGCCTACTCGATTATCGAAGGCATTGTGGTTGTGAAAAAGAACGGTGTTATTCCCGACGGAACGGTGATTGGTGCAGAATAAGGGATATTATTTTGATGCACAACGTTACGAAGGTTTTAACTTTCGTAACGTTTTTTTTTGCAAACATACAAAATACCCCCCTCAGTAGTTTAGCAAAAATTAGTGGTTTATAAAACGGAAAATGCTTAATTATAGGTTGATAATCAAGCGTTTTTGTATTGAAAAAAGTCGAAATACTGAGGGGGTACTTTTTGAAAATATTTCGGAAGTTTTTTGTTCAAACGGGTTTCCAATAGAGTCGTTTTTATCAGATTTAAAAAAAAAGTAAAATGAAAAAAGATTTTTTTACTCTTTGCTTAGCCTTGATGTGTGCTTCTTCGATTGTCGCACAAACCAATCCAGCCATTACGTCAACCTGCAAGCCACGGGTTTTACGCACGTTGACCACGATTTGAGTCATGGAATTGATGGTAAAATCGGTACGCGCAATTCTATGACGTTAATGAATCTGGCGTGGGGCAAAAATTTTATGTGGGACGGCAGCATCAATCACCTCGATATGCAGCCATTGGGGTCCCTCAGTAGTTTTGTCGAAATGGACGAAAATTTAGACAATGTTTTAAACAAATTAAATAATTCTGTAAAATATAAAATATTGTTTTACAAAACTTTCAATGATAGTATTGCGACAAGTCAACGAATGCTTTTAGCGTTTTCTCAATTCATCGTACAGCTTAATTCTTACAATTCAAAGTACGATAAATACGTCAGAAATGAAGCGGGTGGCGCATTTACAGAACAAGAAAAAAACGGTTTGCAACTTTTCCGAACGCATTGCGCGTCCTGCCACACTGAGCCGTTGTTTACGAATCAAAATTTTGAAAAAAACGGGCTTCCGAAGGACACCACGCTAAATGATTTGGGTAGAATGTTGCTCACCCACAAGCGCGAAGATTCTCTAAAATTCAAAGTGCCAACTCTTCGAAACGTGCAGTTTTCCTTCCCGTATATGCACGACGGGCGGTTCAAAAAGCTCCGCGAGGTTGTTAATAACTATGTCAATAACTATGTCAATAACTACGCAACGAACGATAAATTAGCGAAGCCCATTGCCTTAGATTCTAATGAAAAAACGGATATTATCGCTTTTTTACTGACTTTGACCGACAATGAGTTTCTTTTTGATAAACGGTTTGGCTTTCCGAGAGAGTAAAAATACCCCCTCAGTATTTTTTCAGCAATTTTCGTTTTGGCTTTTTACTGACACGGAGAACACAGAATTTCATGGATTAACGCTATAAAATAAGGTTTTTTTCAAGAAAAACTCTGTGTCCTCTGTGAACTTTGTGTGAACCAAAACCTCCAAGCAGAAATTGCTGGTGATTAAAAGCATTTATACTGTGGGGTCTCTCAAAAAAACGCCCCGATTTAATGCAAAAGCATCAAATCGAGGCGTCACTAATTTTAAACAGTTTAATTTTATGCTTTGATATTCAAAGCAATCGACAACTCTGTCAACTGCGATTCTTCAATAAACGAAGGCGCGTCAATCATCACGTCGCGGCCTTGATTATTTTTCGGGAAAGCAATAAAATCACGAATTGAATTGACGCCCGACATCACGGCACACAGGCGGTCGAAGCCAAACGCAATGCCCCCGTGAGGCGGCGCACCGTACTCAAACGCGCCTAACAAAAAGCCAAATTTCGATTCTGCTTCTTCTTCGGTCATGCCCAAAAGTGTGAAATTTTTAGATTGCAATTCGCGGTCATATATCCGAATCGAACCGCCGCCAATTTCAACGCCGTTCAAGACCAAATCGTAGGCATCGGCGCGCAAGTTTTTCATCGTTTCGTGGTCGCCGTTGAGCATACTCGGGATTTGCTCGCGTTTTGGCGACGTAAACGGATGGTGCATCGCGTAAAAACGTTGCGTTTCTTCGTCCCATTCCAAAAGCGGAAAATCAACAACCCACAAAGGCTTAAATACTGAGGGGTCTCTCAAATTCAATCTTGACCCTAATTCCAAGCGCAATTCTGACAATTGCTTGCGCGTTTTGTCGGTTTCGCCGCTTAAAATAAAAACAACATCACCTTTTTCAGCCCCGCATTTTGTACCAAATTCTTGCAATTGCGCTTCACTATAAAACTTCGCAATTGGCGATTTTATCGTCCCATCTTCTTCAAATTTGATGTAAACCAAGCCTTTTGCGCCGATTTGAGGGCGTTTTACGAAGTCCGTCAATTCGTTCATTGTCTTGTTAGAATAGGCCGAGGCAACGCCTTTCGCGCACAAGCCGACGACAAATTCTGCCGAATCGAAAACGGGAAAACCTTTACCTTTTGCTACGTCGTTCAACTCGACAAACTGCATATCAAAACGAATATCGGGCTTGTCTGAACCATATTTTGACGCCGCTTCGTCATACGTCATGCGTGGAAAATCGGCTAATTCGACATTCAAAGCGGTTCTAAAAACGTGTTTTGTCAAGCCTTCAAACGTATTTAAGATGTCTTCTTGCGTCACAAACGACATTTCACAATCTATTTGCGTAAATTCAGGTTGACGGTCGGCGCGTAAATCTTCATCGCGGAAACACTTGACAATTTGAAAATATTTGTCAAAACCCGCAACCATCAACAACTGTTTGAATGTCTGCGGCGATTGCGGCAAGGCATAAAACTGACCCGCGTTCATCCGACTCGGCACGACAAAATCACGCGCACCTTCAGGCGTTGATTTTATCAAATTTGGCGTTTCGACCTCAATGAAATCTTGTCCTGACAAATATTTACGCACTTCAATAGCCACTTGCGAACGGAAAAACAAGTTTTTCTGAATCGCCGCACGGCGTAAATCCAAATAACGGTACTTCATGCGGATGTCGTCGCCGCCGTCCGTATCGTCTTTAATCGTGAAAGGCGGCGTTTTTGAGACGTTTAAAATCTCCAACGTTTTGACCTCAATTTCAATATCGCCCGTCGAAATATTAGGATTTTTATTCGTCCGTTCGCGGACAGTACCGACGAGGCGAATCACGAATTCACGGCCTAGCGTCATCGCCTCTTTGTTCAACGCCTCGTTGTTTTCAAAAACGGCTTGCGTTACGCCGTAACGGTCGCGTAAATCCACGAAAGTCATTTGTCCATAAGGGCGCGTCGTGTTGACCCAACCACTTAATGTTACTTCTTTTCCAGCATCGGTGAGGCGCAATGCGCCGCAATTATGGGTTCTGTACATAATTTTAAAATGAGATGTGTTATATAGTTGGCCAATTTATTGGCCGCTAAAAATATTATTCGGAAAATAAATGTTCCGATGTCTAAATTTATCAAAAAAATCGTTCCAATACTGAGGGGGTGTCTTTTACGCATGAGGGCATTGCAAATCTGTATTGCTAATTGCCTTTGCATAAATTTGCTTAAAGTCTATTTTAAAAGCGTTTCTATTTTTATTCAAATTGGGATTTTCAATAAAATCAATATCCATTTTATAATTGCCTAAAATCGAATTATCACAATTAACGCGTTTTATTTGTTCTTCATTTTTCAGGATTTTATAAAACGTCGTTTTTTTCAATTCATCATTAATAATATCCACATTATCTTGATTATAAAAAACAATGCCTTTAAAATACAGTTGAACATTATCAAAAATAGGGTTGTTAAAATTGTAAATAGGTAATAAAAAAGCAATGCGTTGTGCTGTATCGTTGAATTTTTGTTCAATCTGAATTAAATCAATCTTATTTGATTTTAATTCAAACATAAAACAATGCAAACGCTTATTAATCAGCACAATTAAAGCTGTTTCAGTTGTTTTGAAACCTTCGGGCGATGTATAAATCTTTCTTTTTTGTTCCAAATTAATAACCCATGAAACACAATGTTCAGCAGTCGGAATATCAAAAATTTCAACATTATTAAGCTCTGCTTTTACATTTTTTTCTTCTAAAATCAATGAATTACTGAGGGGTACAATGAATTGCTCATTATACATTAAAGCCTGTACGTTCTTTCGGTTTTGATTAAAATAATTCATTGATTTAGTTTGTGGAGGTTATCATTTTTCTTTTCTAAAACGTCAAAAATGCGGTTTGTCAACAAATTAGACGTGTCTTCCACTTCTTTTTCGTATTTTCTAAAGTCTCTAAAAAATACACCATAACTATTTATTTCATAAGGTTTAATTGATTGACCATCAAAGAAATAAACGCCAATGTCTTCGTGCGACATCGCAGCTTCTTTGTCAATATTTAAACCATTTTCATCAATAATCGCCTCAATATTTTCACCCAAAGTTTTTAAATAACCCAAATGCAAATGATTATTTACAGCATCTGTAATCAAAGGACTGTGCGTTGTAATCAACACTTTATTATTGTTTTGATTAGCGAATTTCATTAATAAATTTAATAACGCAATTTGATTTTTAGGATGCAAATTTTCTTCGGGTTCGTCCATAATTAAAAAATTATTTTTTTCCGAAGCCCAATATTTAAAATAGGTATTTAAAACCGTTAATTGATTAACAGACGATGAAGCCGCGTGCATATCTAAAACAGTTCCGTTTAATTTAAACTTAAATTCAATTGGCGAAAAACCTTCAACACGTTGAATATCAATGTCTCCACCCATTATTTTTTGTAAATCATCAATGAAATTTTGATAATTAGTATTGGGAATTTGATTGGTATTAAGACCATTTACAAATCCTGTAAGACTATCCATTGCTTTTGAATAATCTGTTTTTACTAATTGTTTAATTTCATTTACATCTTTCCCTGCTTTAATTGCTTTACTAATTATCTCGTTTTTATCTTTTGCAACTTGATAAATGTAACGGTAAAAAGTAGGATAAAAAGCGCGATTTGCAGGTAAAAAGACGTTGTGCTGATACTCATTAAACGGAATCAATACTTTTGAAATAAAATCATAGAGGTAATCTATTATCGTTTCATCAGAGAAAAGGAGTTCCTCTGTACTAACTTTTAAGATACGATATTCTGTTTCTTCTATTTGCTTAATACTAATTTCAGTTGTGTTTTTAATTTTATTTACAATATAAAAAGCCCTTTCCTTTTTAAATTTACAACTATATTCATTAGCAATAAAGACTTTAAATAAATCACTTAAATCTAATTGAAAATCTTTAAGACTATCATTATTCAAATCTTCAATTATCTTTTCATTTAGTTCTTTTTGATAATAATCTAATAAAAATTTTACGTCTGTATTCCATTTATTTCCAACACCTAATTTATTAGGAAAATTAAAATCCCATTTAAGTTTTTTAGTAAAAATATAACTATGACCAAAAAAATCCAACACACTCCACAGCACCTGCGCCATATACGTTTTCCCCGTATTGTTGTAGCCAACGAATACGAAAAAGCGTTTAGACAAGTCTATTTCACCTTGTTTTATTGGGCCGAGATTTTTAACGCGCAGTTTCATGATTGAGATTTTTTAGATTGAGAATGACGCCCACAGGCGAAGGCATTTGAACAACAACGTTTGCGAAATTCATTAATTTTCGCTTTTGGACTTTTCACGGCGGCGTAGCTGCAAAATCTTGGTAATATTTAAGCAACCAACCAATTTTTATGTGCGGTGTAACCGCAAAACAGGCATTTTTGCGGTTACACCGCACATAAAAACAAGCTTGTGGGCTTAGTATTACCGAGATTTTGCAGCTACGCCGCAACCTGAAAAGCCAAAGCGGAAATTACTGTGCGAAATTTTTAAAATTTTCAAACATTGTTTAAAGCCGCAAAAGTAACCCGTTTTTTGACTTAAAAAACCCAAAAAACACATCAAATACTGAGGGGTACGTTTTAAAACGTTCGGGGAACTTTTGAAGTTCCCCGAACGTGGTAATTCCACCGTTCAAGAATAAGCAAATATTAAATTTATTGCCGCATGGCCTAAAATCGTAGGGATAAACCTACATTTGTGGCCAAACTCACCGCAACTACTGCTTGAAGGATTCACTTTTTTGTTCATCAAAACGTAACACGTTCTAACTATGGAATTAACGATTAAGACCCTAAAAGTTCAGATTTTGGACTTTTCGCCCAACTATAGGGACGACTTTAAACGCCTCAACGACGAATGGATGACGGCCTATTTTGGCAAAAGTACCGACAATCACCTCGACCGTCCCGAAGCTATTATTGACGACGGCGGCTACATTTTATTTGCCGAATATGAAGGCAAAATCGTCGGAACGTGCGCTATTTTGAAGGAAAGCAACAAGGTTTTTGAGATTGCCGATATGTCCGTGACGCCTGAATTTCGAGGCCGCAACATTGGCAAACAACTGCTTTCGGAAGCTATTGAACGGGTAAAAAAGGCCAATGCGCGTGAAATTTACCTTGTAACGAGTTCAAAATTGACGATTTCGGTCGAAATGTTCAAAACTTACGGCTTCCGCGAAACGGGTACGGACGCCGAGATGTCGATGTACGATGCGACAGATATTAAAATGACGCTTAATCTAAAATAGTATCACGGACTTCAGTCCGTGAATGTCGCTCAAAGTCACGGACTGAAGTCCGTGATACAATTTAAGTAGTTCCAAACGCACAATAAAATGCAACCAATTTTGATAGACACACACGCGCATCTCTACGCCGCACAGTTCGACAACGACCGCGCCGCGATGCTCAAACGCGCCGATACTGAGGGGGTCAAAAAAATATTTTTACCTGCGATTGATAGCGAAACGCACGCCGCAATGCTCGCCCTCGAAGCATCCGACCCGACGCGTTATGTAGCGATGATGGGCCTGCATCCGTGTAGCGTTGCTGCCGATTTTGAAGTAGAATTGAGCGTTGTTGAGCAATATTTAGCTGACCGCCCGTTTTGTGCAATTGGTGAAATCGGGATGGATTTGTATTGGGATAAAACGTTTGTCGCGCAACAAAAAACGGCTTTTTTGCAACAAATGCGTTGGGCGCAAGACTTGGGTATTCCGATTATTATCCACAGCCGCGAAGCTACGGACTTGATTATCAACATTTTACAAGAAAACTCGTGGTTTACTGAGGGGGGTATTTTGCACTGCTTCACGGGCGATGTCGCGCAAGCGAGTAAGCTGATAGATTTGAATTTTTCATTAGGTATCGGCGGTGTTGCAACCTATAAAAATGGCGGATTAGAGCCTGTTTTGAAGGACATTGATTTGAAATACTTGGTTTTAGAAACCGATGCGCCTTACCTCGCACCCGTTCCGTTTCGTGGAAAACGCAACGAATCGAGTTATATCAAACACGTCGCGCAAAAAATTTCGGACGTAAAAGGCATTGATTTTCAAGAAGTTGCGCGTCAAACAACCCTCAACGCGGAACGGATTTTCTCAAAAAGTAGCCGAGGATTCTAATTGTTTTAGAAAAAAACTATCTTTGCGGCGTTGTTGGTTATTAGTTATCGATTATTAGTTATTTATACACGCTCCAATAACCAATAACCAACAAAAAGGAGACATGTCCGAGTGGTTTAAGGAGCACGCCTGGAAAGTGTGTATACGCCAAAAGTGTATCGAGAGTTCGAATCTCTCTGTCTCCGCAAACAATGCCCTAATTAATTGATTATCAGTTAGTTAGGGTTTTTTGTTTAATTTCACACTATTAGGCATGAGCCACTGATTTGATTGATACGACTGATTTACGCTGATTTTTCTTTTGCCATTCAGAAGGTAACTAAGAAAAATCAGTGTAAATCAGTCGCATCAGTCAAATCAGTGGCCCATCAATAGTAGTATGATTTCCAAAGAATTGATTTACTTTGCTCAAAATTTAAACGAATGAATTTCACCATTTTTGAAGGAAAGCGCGTGGCTTATCGCGCCGAAGGAAAAGGACAAGCTCTTGTTTTGCTGCATGGCTTGTGTGAAGACAGCACGATTTGGGACGAGTTTATCAAGACTTTGACTGGCGATTTTCACATCATCCGTCCCGATTTGTCGGGTTTTGGCGAGTCCGACATATTAGCGGAATCGAGCATTGACAAGATGGCTGAAAGCGTAAAAGCAGTGCTGAACGACTTGAATATCACCCGTTGTGTCATGGTCGGGCATTCGCTCGGCGGCTACGTGACGGCAGCTTTCGCTAAAATGTACCCCTCCGTAATTTCTGGTTTTGGGCTGTTTCACTCGCATCCGTTTCAAGATACGGAAGTTAAAAAAGAGGAACGCCGCCGCGCTATTGAGTTCGTTCAGCGCAACGGACACATATTATACGTGAAGCAATTGATACCAAAACTCTTCGCTGAACTCTTCGCCACATCGAACGAATTTTTGATTAACTCATTGATTTTCAAGGCTTCACAATACAAACCCGAAACAATTATCGGCGCACAACAAGCGATGCTCGACCGCGCCGACAACGGCGATGTGTTGAAAAATGCGACTTGCCCTATCTTGCTCATTATCGGCAAACAGGACAAATCTATCCCGTTTGATGTGAGCAAATTGATGTTGCCGTTGCCGACAATTGCCGACATTCAGATTCTGCCAAAAGTCGCGCACATGGGTTTGTTCACAGCCCGTGACAAAACGGCGAAAGCGGTAAAAAACTTCGCAACCTTGTGCAGTACGCTTGAAAATTAATATTTTAACGTGAATTCTGAATTAAGCATTAAATTTTATCACTAATACCCATTAAAATAGGTCGTCATTGCGAGGCACGAAGCAATCCTTTAGGTTTCGCAGACTGCTGAATAAAAAAGATTGCTTCGTGCCTCGCAATGACGACGTTTTTCAGCAGTGACTCTGCGTATAAATCATTGACAATCAATAATTTAATTCAAAACGCGCGTTATTGTAAGCCCAAAATACTGAGGGGGTTTAAGGAAGTCTCAAAAAAAAAGTCCATCACGCTTCGGCACGATGGATTTTTTTTTTGTGGAAAATTATAACAAAAAACATCCTTGAAACACGCCACGAAGGAGATTTTAAACATCTTCAACATAGTTATCCACAGATTACACAGATTATAGCGAATTGTCCACATGAGTTTTAAATTTTTAAGATAATTTCTAATAAAATCCTTCATAAATCCGTAAAAACCCGTGTAATCTGTGGATAACTCAATTTTATGGCGTGATACTTTGCAAAATTAAACGGATTAATCGGTTAATTATGGCACAGCGGCGTAGCTGCAAAATCTCGGTAGTATTAAATAAAGCACCCTTTTTTTACGCGCTGTAACCGCAAAACCGCTTGTTTTGCGGTTATACCGCATTTAAAATCGTGTAGTCATGAGTTTATATTACCGATATTTTGCAGCTACGCCGCAATACGACAAATAACCGATGATTCCGAGAAAAAAGATGAACCCAAACGTCCCACTGATGAGTTCTAAAAAAATTAGCCAATTTCTAAACCGTACATTTATCTTTACCCGTTCATTACCCATCTATTCATAACTCATCATTAATAACGCATCATTACCTATGATTCGCTACGAAAAAGACACCCACAATATCGTGACGCTGACGCTCGAAATGGCGGGTTCACCTTATAATATCATCAGCCACGACATCGGGAAGTCGTTTGTGTCGGTGTTGCACCATCTCAAAGCCGAAAAAAGTAAGGGTTTACTGAGGGGGGTCATCATTACGTCGGCGCGGAAAAATTTTCTGCACGGCGGCGACCTTGAATTTTATTACAACTGCACCGACCCGCAAGAGATTTTTGAAGCGTCGCAAAACCTTTCGCGCTTCTTCCGCGAGTTGGAAAGCCCGGGCGTTCCCGTTGTAGCGGCGATAAACGGGACAGCTTTGGGGCCGGGCTTCGGCTTAGCTTTGGCCTGTCACCACCGCATTGTGTTGGATAAACCGAATATTATGCTCGGTTTGCCCGAAACTTCCTTGGGTTTGATGCCGACGGGCGGCGAAATCATCCGTTTGATGTGGCTTTTGGGTATCGAAAAAGCGTATCACGTCACTTGCGATGGCCATTATTATACGCCAAAAGAAGCCCTTGTGGCGGGTGTGATTGACGAATTGGCGACCGACGAAAAGGATTTGATTGCCAAAGCAAAAACGTTTTTGTTGGAGAATCCGACCGCCCGCCGACCGTGGGATACTGAGGGGGAGCAAATTCCCGATGGCTCAGTGCGCGATGCTCGAACGGGCGAGACAATTCGGCGACTGACGGCGGAACAATATCTCCGAACGCGCCACATTTTTCCGTCTTATGAAGCCATTTTGAGTACACTCGTCGAGGGTAGTCGTGTTGATTTTGACACGGCTTGTTTGATTCAAAGTCGGTACAGCACAACGGTTTGCTTGACAAAAGAGGCCAAAAATATGACAAAAGCCTACTGGTACGACGCTATGGCCATCAAACACGGCACGAATCGGCCAAAAGGTTTTGGTAAGTTTCGGCCTAAAAAAGTTGGGGTAGTTGGTGCGGGTTTGATGGGTTCGGGCATTGCCTACGCCTGTGCGAAGGCGGGTTTGTCGGTCGTTTTGAAAGATATTTCGCGCTCCGTGGCCGAAAAAGGAAAGAGTTATACGTCCGACAAACTCCGTGTTTTGGTCGAACGCAAGGAGTTGACCGAAGGCGATGCAAAGACGATTCTCGACCGCATCGAAGCAACCGAAAAAA
>JAYSRS010000173.1:0-16936 GCA_043720935.1 Saprospiraceae bacterium | reverse complement strand
CGTTTAAATAAACGGGAATTTTATTTTTTGCAAATTGTTGATTATCAACGTATTGTAAAACTCATAACTCATCATTTATAACTCATAACTACTTATTTGGCATTTCCCCTTCAAAAAAGGTTTTTTTACTGAGGGGGTACTTTTATTTCTTATTAACTTTCGCTAAATGACTGACGAAGCGATAGCCTTTTTTTAGCATCGGTTTTGCCGTCATTTTATGCGCCGAAGTATCTTTTCGATAGGCAATTTGGCCATCTGAAAGCTCTGACATCGCTTTTCCTTTCATGTATGCGGCGCGTGCTTGTCCACTTCTTGCTGACGTCAATCTAGCACCTATGATTGGGATGTGCTTGAAAGCACCTTCTTCCACCAATTTTAGGAACAAAGCCGTTTTTTCTTTCGGTAATGAGAGTGTAACGTGCATTAGAATTAATTTTAATTATCGAAATTTCTTGGAACAACTTCTTCTCTTGGAATACCTAGTTTGTCGGCAATTTCATATATCATTGACAGTAAATCTTGCTCATCTCCTCCATAATCAGCGGGTATTTCAAACTCAACCTGCTGACTTGTATTATTAATTACAGTTTCTGCTTCTTCTAAAATACCTCTTAATTCCTTCAAAATACTTTGAATCGTATTGTCTAATTTGACCATTTCGGGCAAATATTCTGCCGTACCTAATGTGCCTGAATTGTACATTTTTTCTACTCTATGGTATCTAGCCATGGTTAGAATATACGTTTTATGCACTTCTTCGAGGGCGTCTTTGTCGCCGTATGCGGGGTCAATAGCAACAAGTATTTCCGCAATTATTTTTAAAGAAGGCTCTTGTTTTCCGTCGGAAAGTGCCGTTTCTGCGGCTTTCCATTTTTCGTAGAGTAGCATAAAAAGTACAGGGTATCAAGGCATGAATAATAGAAAAATTGGTTCTAGCTGTAAGAAGCAACGAAGTTAGTTCCAAAGGTTTTAATCACCAAATAAAAAAGCATAAATTGACCTGAAAATAACGCTTTTAAAGCAGAAAAACGCTATTTAAAGCGTTTTAATCTGCCAATTAAGAAAAAAACGCTTCCCGATAACGGTGAGATAAAAGACGTGGAGATACGCTTGTTTCATGCGGGAAGGATGTTTAAAGTTTGAAAATAAAATAAAAACGTGTTTTCAAATAAAATATTGAGCTATTAACGAAACGCTTTTTACTGAAGGGGATTGACAGACAATAAAATCACAAAACGCATAAACATTTGTTAGAAAATTTTAGTAATTTTATCAATTATTTCATTAGAAATCAATCTGGTATGGGAATTACACATGTAAATATTCGATTAGTTAATGGCGACGATGAATCAGATTTTGCGCGGGGCAAAATTGGTGAAGATGAAGTCCGTCAATTTGAAATTTCGGCAATGGTGGACAGGGGTTCAATTATGCTTGCCATCAATGAAACCATACGCGAAGCCTTAGGATTAAGATTAATTGGGGAGCGTATATCTCAATTAGCTAACGGAATGCGACTGAATTTACCCGTTGCAGGGCCTCTTATAATCTGGTATTCAGACCGTTTTTGTACGACAAATGCACTTGTTTTACCTAATGACGAAGAGCCTTTACTCGGTGCTATTCCAATGGGAGAAATGGATTTATACGTCCATCCAGCTCGAAACGAGGTGTTGCCAATGCATCCAGAAGGGCCGCTTATGATGCTAAAAAAACTCTGAAAAGGTTGGTAATCTAACTAAAAAAGCCCATCGTAAAGAAAGCGAGGGGCTCTTTTTAGTTCAAAATGGATTTTATACTGAGGGGGTATGTTTTGAGTTTTGTTCCTTCTGAATGACAAAAAGTTTTGGATTTCCGAACCCCTCAAATCCTTTTGTCATTCAGTAGGAACAAAACTCAATGCGCTTCCAACCACGTATTTCCAACGCCAATGCCTACCTCAATCGGCACTTTCAGATTTGGAATGGCCGTTTTCATGCAATGTTCAATCATCGGACGGACGATGTCGAGTTCGTCTTTTGGTACGTCAAAAACCAATTCGTCATGCACTTGCAAAATCATTTTGGTTTGTAAGTTCTTCGTTTTCAATTCATTATGAATTAAAATCATGGCCATTTTGATTAAATCTGCCGCTGAGCCTTGAATCGGCGTATTGACGGCCACGCGTTCAGCGTTCGATTTTGCCAATTGATTGCGGCTGTTGATGTCGCGGAGATAGCGTTTTCTGCCCATGAGCGTCGTGACGTAGCCGACCTTTCGGGCGTCTTCGACAACGACTTCCATATATTTTTTTAAATCTTTATACTGCGTAAAATACGCCTCAATAATTTGCTTCGATTCCGCCCGTGGAATGCCCAATTGTTGCGACAAGTTTTGTGCGCCTGCGCCGTATAAAATCGAGAAATTGACCGTTTTTGCCGCGCGGCGTTGTTCGGGCGTCACTTCTTCGGTTGTTACGCCGTACACCTTCGCCGCCGTCGCCAAGTGAATGTCAATGCCTTGTTGGAAGGCTTCTAACATCGCCGTTTCGTTCGCAATTTCTGCAATCAAACGGAGTTCGATTTGGCTATAATCGGCAGATAACAAGACGTGATTTTCGTCTCTCGGAATGAACGCACTCCGCACTTTTTTACCGTCTTCCGTCCGAATCGGGATATTTTGCAGATTCGGATTGTTGCTCGAAAGCCGTCCCGTTGCCGCAAGGGCTTGATTGAACGACGAGTGAATGCGTTGCGTTTTCGGATTAATTAGCCTTGGTAAGGCGTCAACGTAAGTAGATTTGAGCTTCGCCAAACCGCGATAATCCAAAATCGTTTGGCAAATCGGGTAGGTCAAAGCGAGTTCTGACATTGCTTCTTCATCCGTTCGGTACTGTTCAGATTTGCCCGTTTTTCTCCACCGATACGGAATTTTCAAGGTATCAAACAACAAATCACCGACTTGTTTTGGTGAACCAATATTGAAACGGCTTCCCGCTTGCGCGTAAATATTTTCTTCTAACGTATGTATTTTTGCCTCTAATTCAACGGAATACGCATTCAAATAATCACCATCTACCCGAATACCGTTGTATTCCAACTGCGTCAATACCTCGACAAGCGGCATTTCGATGTCGCGCATCAATTTTTCGACCCCCTCAGTATCCACGGCTTTTTTGAGGTTTTCGTAGAGTTGAAACGTAATATCAGCGTCTTCGGCGGCGTATTCGGCCACGCGCTCAACGCGAATGTCGCGCATAGACAACTGATTTTTACCCTTGCCAATCAGCGTTTCAATCGAAACAGGTTCGTATTTCAACAAAGTTGCCGCCATGTAATTCATGTTGTGGCGCAACTCAGGTTCAATCAAATAATGGGCAATCATCGTATCAAAATCAACCCCAGCAACCTCAACGCCGTACCATTTCAGCATAATCAAATCGTATTTGACATTCTGCCCAATTTTTTTGATATAAGGATTTTCAAAAACTGTACGGAACTCATTGACAATGCTTTGCGCTTCTTTTTGGTCGGCGGGAACAGGCACGTAATAACCTTCATGCGCCTTCCAAGAAAACGACAAACCAACCAATTCTGCCGAATTTGCATCAATGCCCGTCGTTTCAGTATCGAAAGAAATGAGGGTTTGCGCTTGCAATTTTTCTATCAAATCGGCGCGTTTTTCCTTGGAATCAGCTAAAATATAGTCGTGCGGCGTGTTGTGAATGTTAAATTCCGCAATTGAATGCGTCGCCAAACCCGAGCCAAAAGACGCTGTTTCGCCTTCGGCAACGCCCGTAATCGCCCCAAAAAGGTCGCCTTGAATGCCGATTTTCGATGCCGCCGCGTGAATCACTGCTTTGTCTTTCACGTCTTCGCTGCCGTCATTTGCCTTGCCGATAATTTCGGTGGCGATGCTCTTAAATTCCAATTCTTTAAAAATTTCGGACAACATCTCGTTGTCATAACCGCCTATCTCACAAGCCTTTGCGTCAAATTCGACAGGCACGGCGAGGTCAATTGCGGCGAGTTTTTTGGATAAAAGCCCTTGTTCCGCGAAGTTTTTCACAGTGTCTTGCTGCTTGCCTTTGAGTTCATGTGCGTTTGCAATCACTTCTTCGAGCGAGCCATATTTTGTCAAAAGCGTTGCTGCCGTTTTAGGCCCAATCCCGGGCAACCCGGGAATATTGTCCACTGCATCACCTTGCATACCGAGTATATCCACAACCTGTTCGACACGCTCAATATTCCAATATTCGCAAACCTCTTTGACGCCCCAAACTTCGGCTTCATTGCCGTTTTTGGCGGGTTTATACATAAAGATATTTTCAGATACGAGTTGTCCGTAGTCCTTGTCGGGCGTCATCATAAAGACTTGGAAGCCTTCTTTTTCGGCTTTTTTCGACAGCGTGCCAATCACATCATCCGCTTCGTAGCCTTCAGCGACGAGAATCGGAATGTTCATACCCCTCAGTATCCGCATGATAAACGGCAGTCCAAACGAAATATCTTCGGGCTGTTTGTCGCGGTTCGCTTTATAATTTTCAAACATTTCATGTCGAAATGTAGGCGTTGGTAAGTCGAACGACACCGCCAAATGCGTTGGCTTTTCGCGCTTCATCACATCGAGCAAAACGCGGGTAAAACCCGAAATACAAGACACATTCCAACCTTTTGAGTTCATCAAAGGGCGCGTCATAAAGGCATAATGCGCGCGGTACACGAGGGCGTGACCGTCCAATAAAAACAGTTTTTTCATTTTGTTCTGTTTAATTTTAAAACAAATTTCGGGTAAATGTAAAACAAAAAAGGACTTCGCAAGCATCGCGGAGTCCTTTTTTAGTGAAAATACTGAGGGGGTGCTTTTCTTTATGCGTCAAATAAATTCAAAAAACAAATGATAAATCTGAATGCTTCTCCCGTCAATTCGTTTGTGGATAGAGTTAAATGAATGATTCCAATTAATTTCTGAATCTTTTATAGCCTCCTGTGAGGCATGAAAAACGTGTGTATTTTTAGCAATTTGATTCATTATTGTCGTGATATTTCCAGTAACAACAAAGCCAATCATAGCTGCATAATCATTGTTTTTTGCGTATTTCAATTCAATAAACCGAATAAGTCCATCTGTAAGATATACTTTATTGCTACTCGGTTGATGAAATACACGTTTACATTCCACTTCAAATTTACCAATAGGACTCCAATGAAAACAGATGTCATCACGCCTCTTTTCGCTTTGCGTAATCATGATAACCCGTTCTGGAATAATATCTAATATGTCTAATTGATAAAGCTGTGCGGTAATTGGATTATGATTTTGTAAATCCCATACGATTCTATCCCGAATGCCATTTTCCAAACCCGTTGTTTTGTCAACTCTACCACTATTATAGCTATCCACAATTGCTTGAAGATAGGCTTTTTCAAATACTTCTTTTTTTGAAGAAAATCTATAATTACCAAATTGATAGTGAGGTATTTGTTCAGCCATTCGTTTCGGGGAGGTTTGATAGGATAAGGTTTATTTCTTCACGTGCATCTTTAATAGCTTGGCGTATTGTCCAATCTTTATATAAATTGCTTTTTACGATGTACATTAATTTATTATCGTAAATTTTTACTTTATCCTCATTTAAGATTTTTGAAAAATCCGCCTTTTTGATTTGATTGTTTTTAACAAAATTCAGAATTTCAAGCGTTTTATCTTCTTTCAATTGCGTTTGAATAGTGTCTTCAACAACCCTAAAACAAATAGCAGTACCAATATTAAGTGATATTTTAAAACGCGTTGCCACTAATTTGTTGTCTTTTTCTAACATCAAACTAAAAACTTCGACAAATTTTTGAGCATATTTCTCAATATCCAATGGTCTTACAAATTTCTGTTCTTTAGCGGCACGCTCTACTTTAATCTGATAAAATTCACGGATAATTTCTTTTTCGTATTCTTTTAGGCTATAAATATCAAAAACTAATTCATCAATCTCATTATCAATTTTCAATATTAAATCTTCCTCAATAGCCTTTTCTCTTTGATTAACCAAATTACAAAGCCTTTCATAAAGCGGGTGCTTCATGAATTCTGCTTCTTTTATAAATGGCAGTGCTTTAATATCATATAACCTTAAAGCCTCTCTTTTTAAGCCTCCATCCCATTGAGATGATATTTTAAATATGAAGAAACTGGCTAAACTTGAATTAAGAATTCCAACATAAGGATTGTGATTTATAACATCTTTTATTTTTACACGAACCATATCATTTCTAAAAATAATATCTTTATTTACATGAATAGACCTAAGCCTAAACTTATCATTAGGAGTAGGTCTGTAAGCTAACAATATTCTATCACCAACATATAAATTTTCAGTCCGTCGTCTTGGTAATTTTTGATTCCAATTAAAATAGGGTAAATTAGAATTAGTAATTCTGTATCTTGCAATATCCTCTGATTTTAAAAGCAACCTATTCCATTCTATGGAACTTGTTAATTCCATATTTTTCTCAGCTGCAAAACCTCTATTGCAATCAATTTCTTTATCATTTAATTTATACTGCAATAGATTTCTAATGAGTTTATAATCCTCAAAATCACCCCTAACAAGCACACGCCAAACCAAATCGTCTTCTTCAAAACGATTTTTCTCAACTAAATTAATGTCTTTTTGCGTAAAATGAATAAGTTGGAAATTTTCGGCAAATTCATTGATTTTAGGCGCAATGTATTTTATGGTATAATTGTCCGCTTTAGGTAATTCAAATACCAAAACCGCACAAGGTTCTGAGGCACCAATTTCTACTGGTTTGCCTTTAATTTTACCAATTGTACGCTTTTCAAAAAGAATTTTATTGTAGTCAGATAATTCATAAAAATGATTTATTTGGTACAGGTTTACCAACTCTTTTCTAAAATCTTCTGAATCACCGTTTAAAAAAATCGAATTTTTAACAATAAGTGAAACAATCGTTTGTTCATTGCACCATTTTTTTACACGAATGAGGAATGCCTGTGACCGTTCATAGTCTGCAACATTTTTATATTCAGGCATTAAACCTGTTCTGCCTTTCGATTTGCCTTTCGACTTTGTTCCAATCGCTGCTCTCTCTTTCACATTTTCTACATCATCATTTGGCTCAACAGAACCCCACGGCGGATTTGAAACAATACAATCGAACGTTTTATCTTCAAAAACAGCATCAGTCAAGGAGTTTTTATGAAATAGATTATAGCCAATTAAAGAAGGCAATATTGGAGACGCGTTTTTTATTTGTTCTCGAATAAATAACGGGTCTTCTGTTTCGATTAAAGCCAAATAGAGACTAAAAGCGGCTATTTGTAAGGCATTTGGGTCAATATCAATGCCGAAAAGTTGATTTTGTAATATTTCCTTTTTTTGTGCAAAATCAATTTTCTGTTTGTGAGATTTGACAATAGCCCTAAAACTTTCAATAAGGAAAGAACCTGAACCTACTGAGGGGTCAAGAACAGTAATGTTCTGACTGCTTTCGAGCTTAGGTATGAGCGTATGCGAAAGAATAAAATTAACAAAAAAAGCAGGGGTATAATAAATACCTTTTCCTTTCTTTTCATCACTGTTAAGAAAAGCCTCATATACGTGACTTATTAATTGAATCGGAATTTGGTCGAATTGATAAGGGAAAAGACGTAGTTGATTACTTTTCCCATAATCTGTTGTAAAAAACAGATGAAGTTTTGCTAAATAACTAACATTGATTTTCTGCTCAATATCAATTTTATCAATTTTAAAAATATCACCATTGATTCTTTTTATTTCTTCAAAAGCATTTACCAGAGATGTCGTGTCCTGAGTGTTCAAAATTTTCACTAAATAATCGGCTTCATAAATACCTTTATCTTCAAGGTATTTAATAAACAAGCATCTTAAAATAAGTAAATGAATTGAATCCTCATCATTTGAAGATTCAAGGAGGTCATTTCTAAGGCGTATTAGGTTCAGTAATAAATCTTTATCAACTTCTTGCTTTTTCTTCCTACTTAACTCCTTAGATACAAAATCAAAAAAATAAGTTGAATCAATATATTCTTTTGTTATTTTTTCAATTTTCTCTTTCTCAAACCCTTCTGAATTTACACCGTAGTCGAAAGTCGAAATTAAAATATTCGAGCCAATAGGGTTTTCAAAGTCAGGTTTTGCTTTCGCATTTATAAGAAATGACATTTTATCACCAACTGCAATAAAACTATTTGTTTCGTTTTGGTTCCAGTATAACTTATGATTTTTATAAATATCATCATTCGTAGGTGCATAAACAAAGCTTATTTTTTCATATTTTGTTTCATTTATTTCAACCAAATAGGTAAATACAGTAGCTTCCTTTTCAGAAATATCACTTTCTGAAAAGCCTAATTTTTGTAAAAATATATTGAATTTACTCATGTATAATGATTAGCTAATATCTGAATAATTGAAATAGTTAAACTTTAATTTAACCTAAACTTATTTATAAATTTTCATAATGATAAAATTGCAAGGTGCAATTATAGACTAAAAAACGTAATTCACACTTTTTGTTTAAAAAAAATGTAATTATTTCTTTAAATAGTGAAGTTCAAAAACTTTTTTATGAGTAAAAATTTTAACTAAATACTGGTCTGCCTCCTCCGTATTATCAACATCACCCATTTTGACATCCCGAACTTTGAGCCATTTTAGTACCCCTCAGTATTTTGCTAAGTAAAGGCATTTTTTTTACTTTTTGAGATTGATTTTTTACGTTTTCAGCGAAGAGATGTTTTAATTATTTCATCAACTCACTTTTAGGCATTCGACGCCTCAACCCCATATCGTATTGCCGCTTCAAGTATTTCAATATTTATATCTTTCAGCCGCTTAAATTTGATGCAATACCCTGTAACACTTGCCTTACCTAGTTCTTTCCCGAATGTTTGGGCTAAATATGTCTTGTCTTTGATACCAAGGATATAGACAGAAATGCCCGTTGTGTTGGCACTCAAACCAATTTGATAAAACACTTTTGTTGTGCCATCAACATATTTTATGGTATAAGAGCCATAGCCAATATTAGGATTAGAAACAGTTTTACCTTCACTGTTTTTACCATCCAAGAACCATAATTCACATTTTGGAAGCACTTGGCATATACGCTCGTGCAACGTTTGCATATCACTGCGTTTTTGTTCCGCTTGGTCAGCAATGTACGCTTTGATTTGTTCTTTTACTTCCATTTTTAATCTGTTTTCTTAAAAGTGTGTATGTGCAACGGAACGCTGTTCCGTTGCACATACACAAAATACTTCATAGAACCTAATTTTTTTGAATGCCTTTAAAATAATGTTTTTTATAAGAAAACTCTGTGTCCTCCGTGTACTCTGTGTGAAGCAGAAATCCCAAAGCCGACATTGCTACCCCTCAGTATTTGACGACAAATGTATAGCTTTCACAGACAAAGTTGATACTTATTGGTCCGCCTCTGCCGAATTATCAACATCGCCTATTTTAACGCCGATGAAGTCAAAATTAGTTGTTGCTGCCGTAAAAGTGACTTCAAAAACGTCGGGAATCGCTACATTAAAAGGGAAATCGGCGTTTGTCGCAAGGTAAGCGGGAATAAAACGCCACGAGGCAACGGGCAAATTATCTCGAAGCCCTAGAATCAGCCGCCGCAAGTGCAGAATATCCACGGCATCCAGTTCTTGCGTATTGTCCACATCGCTTGCAAAAAGACGGACTTTTGACGTTATCGGCGTAATGCCCAAAATGTGGCGACGCATCAATAAAATATCAACGGCATCGACGCCATTTGACGGGTTCATCGTTCGGGATAACTGTACATTTACGGGCGTACTGAGGGGTATGTTGTTGAATGTAAAAACGCCTGTTGCGCTCGTCGTCGTCGAATTTGTACCAATAAAAACCGTTTGATTGGCCATCGGCAAACCGTTTGCCGTCGTCACGCGACCGCTTACGGTGACGGCAGTTGTGGGCGTTGACGTGCCATTTAGGGTCAAAACACTTGAATTTGTTGGGTCTAACCAATCTTTCAAGCGACTTGTGACCGTTCCGTTGCCATCCCACGATTTGGCGAGCCAACCGCCGAGAGCATACGCAACGCCGCAATTATCCACCGTATTTGTCCCGCCATGCAATTGCGCAACTATGCGCCCCGCTTGGTCAAACATCGGCGAACCCGACGAGCCACCTTCCATCCCACCTTGCCCAAAAGTGTAGTACAAGTGCGAACGTGGCGGTGAAATAGCGTTGTTATTCCATGTTGTTTGCCTATCATGCACCGTCGGCGCAGTAACGCCAAGCGTTATTTTTTTAATATCACCGTTCGGATGGTGAATCATGGTTTGCGAAGTTGGCAACGTAACCGAATCTCGATTCCAACCACTGAAATGCGCGTTGAAATTGGCAGGAACGCGCTGATTGAGTTCAAAAAGTAAAAAATCCGTTTGTCGCGCACCCGACCTTGCGACACATCCTTGAAGCGATTGCCCCGTCGGTTCAGTCGCAGGATTGCTGCAGTTAGTGCTTTCATAATTGAAAAAAAATGTCCATTGCGCGAAGTCAACCGTCAGCCCATCGGCGCAATGATAGGCCGATAAAACGTAAGGTGTACCATCTTGCCGCGTCGTATTGATGAGCGAACCACTGCACCAACCGACCCCCTCAGTAGCGACGACCCGAATCCGCACCACACCGCGTTTTTGCGCCTGCCAATTCGCCCCTTGTGGACAATTGACGTTGATATGGCAAGGCTGCGATTCTCCAAAACCTAAGACGCTAAGTGAATTTTCTGTATAAGCGTGATAGACTTTTTTGATAACAAAAGGAACATTTGAGGCACTTTTCTGCTTGGTTTTAGCTTCAAAATAGGTTAAAATGGTGTTTTTCCCATTTGTAAAACCAATAAAAAATTTACGGTCGGCGTTGTTGTTATCAGCGTCATAGCTACCCAAAATCTCCTTTCCATCGGACGAATGCAAATAAAGCGTCGCACCTTTTGGCAACTCAAAATTATCTAATGTCAAGGCCAAACCTACCGCATTTTCGGAACGTACATGCAGTTGCCAAAGGCGATTCCCATCGGGCAAAGTTGTCCACTGACCACTGTTTTCGGTCGTGAAATTCACATCCGTTGGCACGGCAAAACGAAATTCGCCAAGCCAACCTTTGTCTTCTTCACGCACTTTTGCCCAATCAGGTTGCGCCAATTCAAGGGCTTCGGGTGGGTTGATTTTTTCAGAAATACTGAGGGGTATGCCTTGCTTAAAAATTTGAGCGTTGGCAGAAATGGCTGTGAGTAAAAAGGCTAAAAAAACGAGAAATCGGTTCATGGACAGCGTAGTTTTAAATTTTATGTTATTAAAATCATATAAAAAATTGTAAAAATATAGACAATTACAAAGCCAATTTTTGTTGCCTTACACAGCGTTTTTTTGCTGGCTTCACACAGAGTTTACAGAGAACACAGGGTTTCTTAGATGTCTTTTGTCATTCAAAAAAAACTAAAACGCTGTATCATCCGTGAACTCTGCGTGAAAACAAAAAAGCGCAAATAGCTGATTATCAACCATTTGCGCTTTCATTTATCGCTGTACCGAAGGCGGGATTCGAACCCGCACACCTTGCGGCACTCGCACCTGAAACGAGCGTGTCTGCCATTCCACCACTTCGGCAACAAGTTTAAAATTTCAGATTCCAAGATTTCAAATTTCAAGACCTTGCAACTTAGTTATCAGCAAACTAAACTCTGAGCATCTTATTTTTTCTTAGAATTATTGTTCCGATTATTCGTCGGATTATTGCTGTTCCGACTGTTCGATGAAGGGCTGTTATTCCGACCGCTCGGCGAGCCACCACGGTCGTTTCTATCATTACGATTGTTGTCACGACTGTCGCGGCTACTGCTGCTGCGGCTATCACGGTCTTTTGAACCAGAATTGCTGCGACTTGGTGTGCCACTACCACCACGTGTATTGTCGCGGCCTGCACTGCGGTCACTTTCACGGCGGGCGCGGGTTGAATTGGCCAGTCCGTCAATTCGTGTGTTGTCGTCCAAACTCAAACGGCCATTTGACAAAATATCCAAGTCCGTTTTTATCACTTCATCGCTCACATAATGCTCCCGATTCCACGTTTTGTAGGCCAATTTCATGTAAGAACCAATCGTATGGACAAAACCTTCTTTAATTGGGCCAGCATCCATGTCGCGGGCGCGCAAAATGAGCTTGTGCAAATTATTGCCATAATGCCGAAACCGCGTGTCTTGTTGCGGATACGGGACGCGTTCGGGTTTCTTACGCGCCGTTTCGGGCGTTGGTACAACACCGCTTGGCGTCGTGGCATCCAAATTATATTTGGCGATGTGGAACAAGTGTTGCCACAATTTGCTGCGATAATCTTCCACATTTTTGGCTTGTGGATACAATTGTTGAATCAAATCAATAATTTCTTCGCAAAACTGTTGCCGATATGCGGGGTCTTGAATCTGCTGCGCGTGCCGAACTAGTTGCTGCACATTGCGCCCGTATTCAGGCATAATGAGGTGTTCCTGTGACGTATTGTACGCAATATCCGTCGGCAACATTCTATCTTTTTTCATTCTTTTTTATTGCTAATTAATTGCTTTTCAGCAACTTATGATTTATTTTTAATTAAAATACTGAGGGGGTCTATTTAATCAACGATTCGACAAGGTTTTGACAATATGGGGAATATTTAAGTTGCCCATTTTCAAACCAAATAATGGCTATTTGTCTATCAAGGCATAAATATTTCTGTAACCATTCTATTTCCGTCGGCTCTTTGGAATAAACGAGGCATAATATAACGTCATAACCTATTTCATCTTGATAACGAAAACGATACTCATAAAGTTGACTTAATCCTTTTCTAGTTTGGCTTAAAAGGTTGTTATCAATTGATAAACTTTTAACTTCAAAAAGGTATTTGCCATCTGAAGGAATTTGAGCGAACAAATCAATATGCTCATTTTCTAACGGATTTGCGCCCAAAGTACGTAAATATTCATCTAATTGCTGTAAAATTAATTTATGCGATAAATTACTACGTTGTCTTTTAATCTTAGTCACTTCGGGGTCGGCGAACTGTATTTTCCGATTTGATTTAGTAGGAATTACAAGCCCGTCGCTCCGTTCTTTAAATTTATAAGTCAACGGTACTGAAGTGTACCCCAAAGATTGAAAACGCTTGACAAGGTGGCCCACCGATGATGAAATCTATTTTTTTGTTGTCACTGTTTTCAAGTAATTTCTGGGCAGTCAAATCCGCTATATCACCACAAATAACATCATGTGGTGTAAATAAATCGCTCCTTTTCTGATTGATTTTCAATGATTTACATGAATGAGCATCAATATCAGATGAACAACAGATATTGAACCCCGCTGCCGCAAAACCCAAATCTAAGCCGCCACCTCCTGCAAAAAGGGATAACGTATTGATTTTTTTACATCCATTTTACTACATTTTGTTTGAGGGGCGAAGTTAAAACAAAACCGCACTAAAACTTTTGTTTGCCCTAATTTAATCAAATTTTTATATTTATCATTCAATTTTAGTACAAATACTGAGGGGGTATATTTATTCGATGACTTTTAAAATAAGTCGTCCTTCAAGTAAGTAACGCAATGGGACAGTGATTTGAAGCGGTGCAATTGATTTAAAGAATTTCTTTGATCAGTTGCACCGCTTCAAATCACTGTCCCATTGCGTTACTATTGCAAAACTTATTGCAAATTAATCTTAAACTCTACGTTTTTAGGCGGCATACACATTTCACCATTGCACGTCATGTACTTCAATTTTCCATGAACGACGGGTGTGCCACCGACGAGTTTTGCTTTCTGAACAAATTTCGTGCGGCCTGTTAATTTGACAACCGACATATCGAAATTTTGGTCATAATCTTCTTTTTTGTTGCCTACTTCGAGTGGTTTGCCTTCAAAAACGATGTTAGGGTCGCTATCGAAGTTGATTTGAGTGGGAACGGGGCCGCGTTTTGGCAGGTCTTGCGAATATACATACCAACCTTTTTCAATATTAGCTGTCAACGTGATTTCGTAGTCCGTTTCGCTGATTCTTTCAGCAGTAAATGACCAAATAACGGGTTCTGCCAACTGTGCGTAAGTGAGTTGGGCGCAAAAAAGCGCGATGGAAAGTGTTAAAATCTTCTTCATTGTGTAGATGCTGTTGTTTGTTAAAAAGTGTCCTTTCATTTTTTATGTCGCTAAAAAAGAGAGTTTAAAAATAAGTTTCTAAAAATTGTTAAAATTGTTCTAACCCAAAAGAATTTTGTAACAACAATATGCGCGACAAGCCGAAAGCATATTTTGTTAATAGGGATTTTTTAGAATAAAATTTTGAACGATTGCTAGATAGGGATAAGATGAGTGTAGGAAGCAAACAGTTTTTATTTTTTATCTTCCAATGGCACAAAGGTCACAAAATTTTCTGAAATTTTCAAGTCTTTGCTACAAATTAAATTTTTGTTAACATAAAAAAGCCAAATTACAATTGGTAATATAGCGAATTTTCATTTTTGACCACTTTCAATACCCATAAAAAAAAGCCCATTTACCCCCTCAGTATGTTACACTATTTAGGGTATAAATGGGCTTTTTTTGAAGAAAAATAAAGAAAAATACGCCTTTTCTAAGGAAATGCGCCTGCTTTTATCGGTCTTTCCACTGTTTTAAATCCAGCGAAATTGTTTGGCTCGCTTGGTTGAAAGCAAATTTTGTTTCGTTAAAAGTTGGCTTACGCCATTTCACCGTCGGGTTGTTTGAGAGCGAATAAGGCTCGGTCGGGAGTCCCAAACCGTTGCGATCCATTGTGCGGTTGTCGTTGAGGTCATGATAAGCACTCACGGCGTAGTAGCCGTGCGGCATTTGAAAATCAAGTTTTACCGATTTTTGATTCCCGATAGCGACGGATTGCTTAAAAACATAGCCGTCACGGTCTAGAAATTTGTTTTCAGAATTAAAAATAACGACGCGTATCATGCCGCCCGAATTTGTAATGCCATTAACAACGACGGATAAAACACCGCCGTTTGAAGCGATTTTGGGACTTAAATTGAGCGAAAACAAGGCAAATACAAGTAAAAACAGTAAGCGCAATGCTTTTTTGATGGTTGTTTTTTGAATCATAAGATAGGTTTTATTTAATTTTTAATTTTATTTAAGACACCCAAAAACGTTTTACCCCTCAGTATGTTGCAGCCAAAACGTTAAAATCCTTCGTCATCAGCGTCGCCAACAAGGTTTGTCACCCGTTTTCGGACAACTTCGATGCGTTTTCGGAGGCGGTCAAAGAAAAAACGGCGGCTTTTTTCGCCCGTTGTGCTGATTAATTGCGACTTATTAATGATGTTTTTAAACCAGTCATCCACGTAATTGCACATTTGTTCATCCGATGTTTTCAAAAAATTAGGGTTACTAATCATCGAATAGACCGCTCGCCCCACTCTTGATTGCACAAATATCGTATTATTTGTCCCCATCATTTCATTGTGGTACAAAATTAATTCTGCCCCACTCGCTTCAATAGGCTCATTGATAGCATTTTTTTTACCATGCATCGCCATATTTTCCATGTGATTCGCCAGTTCTGCCACCTTATTGCAGAGCAAAATCGCGTCTTGTGGGTTCTCGAAACTACCCGAATTGACGTGGTATTCAATCTGATTCAAGGTATTATCGACAATCCCCAACGACCACAATTGCGTACTTGGAATTTGCCGATAGCGTTCCAAAATTTTTTGCGCTTTCTGAATCACTGGCATAGGAATCGTATCAAACGTGAATTTTTGGGTCTGTAAATACTTGAAATCCCAAATCGTGCGGCCCCACACATAGAATTTGAAGCAAAACAATTCGGGAAAATAGATATAATAGAAAAAAGGAATTTCTGTCCAAGAGTCCGTGATTTGTATCTCGGGCAAACGAATCAAAATGTCGAGGTCAGCATCAATTCCCTTCAAATAATCGTCGAAACTGCGGACTTTTTGGGAAAAAGGATTGAAAGTGAAGACCACGGAGTCCGATTTTTCAAAAACGAATTTATCCAAAGAAATTTCAAATTTCCGCGCCAACAAGGTCAATTGCTCAGGCGACAGCAGCGTATCGCCGCGCAATCGCCTGTAAACGGCGTCATTTTGGAGTTTCAACAACTTGCATAAAACCTCAACCGCATCCACTCGACTTGGAAAACGGCTTAAAATTTCATTGAATACGTACAGTTGTAATTTGTTTGATTCTTCCATTAAAAGTAGCGTTACAAGTCTGATATTAAAAAGAATTTCAAAAGCTAACAGGTTAACAATTAGCAGTTTGCAAAATGGAAACATATTCCAATTGAAGTCAATTCCTAAAAAATAGTTCTAATTCGTCTCAAATGTAGTTGCTATTAACCTAAATCACCAAATTTTTTATTAATATTAGAGAAATTAAAATTTGTAATTATTGGAAATCACAAATTTTGACTGGTAAAGCCGCCTCAATTTCGCCCCGTCAAACGCAGCTTTTGAAGGCATTTTCAAGTCTCCAAAAAATTATTAATATTAGAGAAATTAAAATTTGTCATTCTCCAAAATCGCAAATTCCGAGCCTCTGAAACGGCGCACCTTTGCACCATCAAAAAATCAGAAAACAAACAATCGAATTAAGTTTGGCCACAGATTTAACGGATGAACACGGATGAACACGGATTTTAAACTAAAATTTATTGGCGTCAATCAATCACTCATGTTACGCAAGCGGCTAAAATAGCACACTGATTTGACTGATACGACTGATTTAAAAGGATTTCTTTTTTAATGTAAATACTTAGTAACGCGAAATAAATAAAAGCGTATTTTCATACGCACTGTTTTTCGCTGCGCGAAAAAGGCGTGCGTGGAGAAAATCTATCGGAGGCAGCTTG
>JAYSRS010000172.1:0-5592 GCA_043720935.1 Saprospiraceae bacterium | reverse complement strand
CTTTGCGCCTCGTTGACAAACAGGCAAAACGTGATTTAGAAAAAGAAAAAAAGCATAAAAAATAACTCCGTGTTCTCTGTGAACTCTGTGAATTCTGTGTGAAAAAAACAACCAATTAATTATGAAATTATGGCAAAAAGAAACGACGGCAACCCACGAAGCCGTCGAACAATTCACCGTAGGGCGTGACCGTGAGATGGACTTGCGGCTTGCGCCTTTCGACATTCTAGGCTCGTTGGCACATATAAAAATGTTGTCAGAAGTCGGCTTGTTGGCCGCTGCTGAACACGATGTTTTGGCGGCTGAATTGCGGCGACTGTATGGCGTGGCGATGAGCGAAAAATTCGTCATTACGGAGGGGGTCGAGGATGTGCATTCGCAGGTCGAATTTATGTTGACCGAAAAACTCGGCGATATGGGCAAACGGATTCACTCGGCACGCAGTCGGAACGACCAAGTTTTGGTGGATTTGAAGCTCTGTTTTAGGTCTGAAATTCGAGACATTACTGAGGGGGTACTTGCACTTTTTGATACGCTCATTGATTTAAGCGAACAGTATAAAGACGTTTTGATGCCAGGTTATACGCATCTGCAAGTCGCTATGCCGTCTAGTTTTGGCCTCTGGTTTGGGGCTTACGCCGAAACTTTGACCGACGATTTGCAGTTGTGGCAAGCCATTTTTAAGATTTGTAATCAAAATCCATTAGGTTCGGCGGCAGGTTACGGCTCGAGTTTGCCCATCAATCGACGTAGAACGACCGAACTTTTAGGCTTTGATGACTTGAATTACAACGTCGTGGCGGCTCAAATTGGGCGGGGAAAAACGGAGCAATTTGTGGCCTTTGGCCTAGCGGCTTTTGGCGCAACATTATCAAAATTATCAATGGATATTTGTTTGTTTATCAATCAAAACTTTGATTTTATTGGTTTGCCACCAACCCTCACAACGGGGTCAAGCATTATGCCACATAAGAAAAACCCAGATGTGTTTGAGTTGATTCGCGCACGGGCTAATCGCCTACAAAGTCTGCCGTCGGAAGTGGCCTTGTTGACCTCTAATTTGCCGAGTGGCTATCACCGCGATTTTCAAATGCTGAAAGAAGTGATTTTTCCCGCTTTGGACGAAGTAAAAAACTTGATGGCCATGACCGAATTTATGATAAAAAATCTGATTATCAAAAAAGACATTTTGGCCGACGAAAAATACCGCTATTTGTTCTCCGTTGAAGAAGTCAATCGCTTGGTGACAAACGGCGTCCCGTTCCGCGACGCCTACAAAATTGTCGGCGAGAGCATCGAAAACGGCACTTTTTCGCCCGATAAAAACGTTGTTCATACCCATGAAGGCAGCATCGGCAACCTCTGCAATGCCGATATTCAAGCAAAAAAAGCGCGGATACTGAGGGGGTATGATTTTGAGAAAATGGATAAAGCGATAGAAAATTTGGTTAAATAAAGCATTTTTTAGGGTTAGATTTTGGGAGAATAACTACCTTTCAGACTTATTGAAACGTTTATCATTTTTTTAATTTAAACTTTAAATTCATTTCTAACATGAAAAGAACCTTTACGTTTATTGCCTTTTTAGGCGTTTTCGCTATTTTATCCTTCTCGGGCGGTCGTGCAAGCAGCGGCGACGAAGGCAACACGGGCGCACCAGGCGATGTGGCCAATCGAACCTGTCAATTTTGCCACTCCTCAGGAGCTTTTGGACCACCGACAATGAAAATTGAGTTGTACGATTCCATCGGTACAACAAAATTGCCGACTTACCGACCTGGCCTAGTGCATACCGTTCGGGTGACGACAACAGCAACGGGAACGCCCGTTGGCTACGGTTTTCAGATGATTGACATTAGAAAAACGGGTAATACACCCGTTGCAGGATTTTTGCAACAAGGCTTTCAACCAGCCTCAAATATCCAAATCGCCACGACTTCAGCAGGCAGCGTTACACCTAATCGGACGTATGCCGAGCATCGCGGCATTAGTCAATCGCCGATTTTCAATGTCAAATGGAAAGCACCCGTAGCAGGCGCAGGCCCGATTGTTTTTTATGCCGCGGGAACAGCCGTGAATGGCAATAATGGGCAAACGGGTGACGGCTCGACAAGCGCAAATCAAGAATTTGCGGAAGGCAGAACTTCGACTAAAGACATTGAAGGTGTGTTGCGTTTTGAGGTGTTTAACCAAGGAAATACTGAGGGGGTCTCTTTGTTGCTCACGAGCGACCGCGCACGAGCCGTGACGGTTCAAGTCTATAATTTGGAAGGCCGAATCGTAGCGGCTGAAAAATGGAACATCGTTTCTGGTGACAATATTCGTTCAATCCCCTTAGGCGGCGTTCGTGGCGTATATATGATTCAAATGACTGATAATCAAACAGTTATAACGAAAAAAATCGTTAAATTTTAAGTTGATAGGGCGTTACGGTCGAGCGTTGATAAGTTATATTCGGGGTCTAATTGCGGCGTAGCTGCAAAATCTCGGTAACACTACCCGATAGCCCAATTTTTTATGCAGTGTAACCGCTAAACGTGCTGTTTTGCGGTTACACCGCATGGTAAAAGTCGTTGTTGCATTAAGTATTACCGAGATTTTGCAGCTGCGCCGCATTTAGAATATAACTAATCAACGCTCTACTCTATTGCCCTATCCTGAGCGATTATGCCCTTTCAAAAGTTAATAGGGCAACGCCCCTATTAAAATTTAAAATCATCCTATCACGTATGAAATATTTATTAAGACTACTCACAATTATCACATTAACAATACTCACACTAACGCGCATTAACGGGCAAAATTCGACTAACAGAAAAGGAAAAATGTATATGCATTGGGGTTGGAATCAATCGCAATACACTAAATCTGACATCCGTTTTCATGGCAACAACTACGATTTCACGCTCGAAAATGTCATTGGCCGCGAGCGTCAAACGCCTTTTGACCCTAAAATCTATTTCAATCCTGGCCTCATTACGATTCCACAAGTCAATTATCGGGTTGGTTATTTTATCAACAATCACTACGATATTTCATTTGGCGTTGACCACATGAAATACGTGATGAAACAAGACCAAACGGTTAAAATCAATGGCTATTTGAAGCAATCGGGCAGCCGTTTTGATGGAAATTATATGAATCAAGACATCGTTTTGACAGAAGATTTTTTGACATTTGAACACACAGACGGTTTGAATTATCTGAATTTCGAGGTCAATCGCTACGATAAAATCGCCGATTTGAGCAAAATTAAGCTCAAAAATGTTGAAATTAATCTCACCGAAGGCGTGAGCGTTGGCGCAATGATGCCCAAAACAAATACAAAATTATTGCAAAACAATCGCTACGATGACTACCATTTTGCAGGTTACGGCCTTGGCGTAAAGGTGGGTTTAAACGTGACTTTTGGGCGTTACTTCTTCATCCAAAGCGATATGAAAGGTGGGTTTATCAATATGCCCGACATCCGCACGACCGCCTCCACAAGCGACCGTGCGGCGCAACATTTTTGGTTTTGGCAAGGCAATATTTTATTTGGCTTTCAGATAAAAGTGAGATAAGTAAATGTGACGACTACATGGGCCACTGATTTGACTGATTTGACTAATCAGTGGCCCATGTGTGGTAGTGTCTCAAAACTTACAATTGCGCATATTTTTTCCGCCGCCGCCAGAGGAAAAATGCGCCAAACAGACCCACTAAACCCAACGGTAACAAGATATTGACGGTTCTAAAAAACGGCGCATCGGCCTTTGCACGTTCGCCATCCATGAGCCGCAGCTTCACTTCTTTTCCTCGGGCTTCGATGATGCCCTTGTCGTCGAGCATATATTCGACGGTGTTGAGCAAAAAATCCTTGTTGGCAAATTTGTAATTCACCACGCGGTCGTAGCCCAAAGGCATAACCGACTGTCGGCGCGTGTCAAAATCGTTGCGCGCCACATCGCCGTCGCCAACAACTAGCATTTTCGTATTTTTACTGAGGGGGCTGTATTGCATATTCAAACGCTGCAAAACGGCGAGTTGTTCAGCCGTTACGCGGTTCTCGTAGAGGCTCGAAAACTGGCCTTCGAGCATGACCGCGAGGGGCTGATTGCCCTTGTTGAACTTGTCTTTTTCTTCGGGATAGCGCAAAATCTCAAAATTCAAGCGCGTCGGCGTGAATTGCGTTCGGCTATATTTTGAGGACGACAACAGCACCGTTTTTTGCACTTCCGTTTTCGTTTTTATCGTCTCGACGGTGCTTGGAAATTGCAACCACACGCGGTCGAGTGCCTTCACAATCGGGTGTTTCGACGACGGGGCGACGATGGGAAAATACCACCATTTGAAATCATCGTACTGCCGATTGTCGCCCGCCGCCCCAACAGCGAGCTTGATTTTTGTCGCTTCCATGTCCAAAACCATGTTCGGTTGAATGCGACAACCGTACTTAAACAATTGGTCTTCAAGGTTTAATGGATAATCAACAGGCAACATCTCTCCTGTTTGCATCATGTTCGACAAGTCAGCATTGAGGCGGTCAATCAGCCACATCACTTTACCACCTTGCATAATGTATTGGTCAATTTGGAATTTATGTTTTTCTGAAAAAGCCGTTTTAGGCTTCGCAATCATCAAAATATCGACTTGACTCACCTTATCGCCAAACGGAATCGCCGCAATCGAATCCAAATTGATGCGCCCGACGCTGTAAAATGCCCTAAGCGATTGCTCTAAATCAGCCGTTTCTTCAGGTTTCAACTCGTCGTGGCCTTCCGTAATCAAAATGTTGGGCTTGCGGTCAGACTGTAATTTTTGAATCGCATTTGAAAATTTATACTCCAAAAGCGCAATCGAATTGTTGAGCGCCAATTCGGGATTTTGGTTTGGCACATCGCTTTCGAGCAGCTTCACAACCACTTTATTGTTCTGATAATTAAACTCGCAATACGGGAAAATGTATTGTTCTGTCTTCGCATCGTCGTTCACGAGGCGCAACCGCATCGGCACAAGTCCGTCTTTCGCAAACTGCTCAAATTGCTGTTGCCGCTCCTTTTCAGAGCCGCCTACTGAGGGGTCTTCAAATTTAAAATCGAGGTTCGGATTGATGCTTTTGAAGTCTTCCAACACCTTGCGCGTCTCCGTTTGCAAACGTTTGAAGCCCACGGGCAGCTTGCTACCCAACAAACAACGGACAAAAACCACGTCGTTCAGCCCGCGCAACTGCTGTTTTGTCGGCTCGGTGAGCGAGAAGCGTTTTTCTTCTGTCAAGTCAAATTGAGCGTTAAACGTATTGGCTAACAGATTGATAATCAAAGCAATAACCGCCACAAGAGCCAGCGTAATAAACGACTGCGAGCGGTTGGTCTGAAACATTTTTTTGAACATTCTTCTAAAATTTAAGCGGCAAAACTACGGAAGAGAAATGATGAATGGGGAATTATAAACGATGAATTTGCAAACGGCTGGTTGTCAATTGATTATTGTTTTAATCACCCTAAAAATCATACTACTATACATAGCCCACTGATTAGAAATGTGAAATAAATAAAAGCGTATTTTCATACGCACTGTTTTTCGCTGCGCGAAAAAGGCGTGCGGGAAAAA
>JAYSRS010000171.1:0-17003 GCA_043720935.1 Saprospiraceae bacterium | reverse complement strand
GCAGCCTTCAATCATTTGCGGCAGCGGCATGCTGTAGCCCGCACGCACCTCTGGGGGTGAGCAGTCTTCTACCCATTTCAGTAGCGTGGCCGCTAGCTTGTATCAAAAAAAATCAGTGAAAATCAGTCGTATCAGCCTAATCAGTGTGCCATAATATCTAGGGCTATTGCTCTGTAGAAAGAAAAGTCTCGGATTAATCGGTTAATCGCACTGCGGTGTAGCTGCAAAATATCGGTAATAATTAAATAAACCACCATTTTTTTACGCGGTGTAACCGCGAAACCACTTGTTTCGCGGTTATACCGCACTTGAAATCGTGTATTTATGAGTATATTACCGAGATTTTGCAGCTACGCCGCAGTCCGATAAATAACAGATGATTCCTTATCATTAAATCTTTAAATCAAAACACGTCATGTTAATCAAAACACTTATTCTCGCTTTTCTTGTGGGCGTATCGCCCCTTCTTTATTCTCAAAACATAGCACCAGCCATTGAATGGCAAAAATGCTTCGGTAGCAGTGGCTTAGAAGGTGAGAGTGGTTTTAGTATTTGGAATCACTCTTATACCGACAACACAACGACAATCGTTACCGCCGACAGTGGTTTTATTTTTGCACGGCAGGCTGCTTACGCCGTTGCTGACGGCGACATGGTTGGTCTAACACATCACGGTGAAAGTGATATTTGGGTTGTCAAAACGTCTAAAACTAAAGCCATTGAATGGCAGGTTCTGTTGGGTGGTAGTAGCTGGGATCATGTTTATTCTGTCGTTCAATCTCCTGATGGTGGCTACCTCGTTGCGGGATACACAAAATCAAACGATGGTGATGTCGTTGGTCATCGTGGTAATATGTATTCAAGTGACGCTTGGCTTGTTAAATTATCAGCCACAGGTAGTATTCAATGGACAAAATGTATGGGCGGTTCAAATACAGACGGCTTTACCTCCGTGGTAAACACGACCGACGGTGGTTATTTTGTTGTCGGTTATTCAGACTCACGCGATGGAAATTTAACGAGTATTGGCGCAAACAGTTGGAGTGGATGGGTTGTTAAATTATCTGCAACAGGTGTCATTCAATGGCAAAAATGCTTAGGCGGGTATTCTGTTGATATTTTCACCTCCACCCGACAAACAAAAGATGGTGGTTTTATTGTTGCTGGAATGACGCCTAGGCAAGAACAAGACAGAAGTGCTTTTGACCTTTGGCTTGTTAAAATAGACTCAACTGGCACGACTAAATGGGAAAAGACGTATGGCGGTAACGGGGATGATTACGCCAATTCAATTATCCAAACGCAAGATGGGGGTTATGCAATCGCAGGTGAAACGTATTCGGTTAATAGCCGCGATGTTACTGGTGGTCATGCAGGAACAGGTTTTGACGTAGGCGATATGTGGATACTTAAATTATCGGCTTCGGGTCATCTGCAATGGCAAAAATCTTTTGGTGGTACGCGTAAAGATGCTGCAAATTCGATTCTTCAAACCGCTGATGACGGCTATTTAGTAGGTGGTTTCACACAATCAAACGATGGTGATATTGCTAATTTCTATAATGAAAGAGGAGATGGCTGGCTAATAAAGCTATCTCCCAAAGGCATTTATCAATGGCAAAAGACGATTGGAGGCACGGGTAATGATAAAATTAACACCATTCTTGCTACACCAAACGGCGGGTATTTGGCAGCAGGTTTTACAAGTTCCAATGATTTTGATGTGAGTGGGCAACATGGCTATCATGACGCTTGGCTAGTAAAACTTACGCATGATGGAAAAGCTATCATCGGTCAAGTTGAACAAAAAAATACGATGTGTCAATCTTTGACACCCCCTCAGTATATGGCCAATGCACGGGTAAAAATCGAGAAAAATAATACTAATTTTTACCTTCTTTCAGATTCCCTTGGGCATTTTGGCGTACTGATTGACACGGGACGCTACAATATATCTGCCATTCCGCCCAATCACTTGTGGACAGTTTGCCCAACAACAGCCGTTGTTGTTACAAATCCTAATGTTCAAGACACGACTGCCGCCAATCCAACTTTATACATCAACAGTATTTGCCCACTCATAGAAGTTGAGTTAACAACTCCCTTCCTCCGCCGATGCTTTGAAAGCCAATATGTTATAAACTATGCCAATCGAGGTACAGCCGTTCAAAACGACGCTACGGCTGAACTCACGCTTGATTCCATGCTTACATACCTATCTGCAACGCGGCCCGTTCGCTCTCGCGTGGGGAATAAAATTACCTTTTCGTTGGGCAATGTGGGCATCAATCAAACGGGGCAATTTACGGTCAATGTGATGGTCAGTTGTGACAGTCGGCTTGGGCAAACGCATTGTTCGAGCGTTTTGATACCGAAAACAATGACCTGCGATACGGTGCAAGATTCGATTCCAACGATTATAAATCAATGCGTTGCGGGGTGTGATTCGGTGTCGTTTTTGGTTAGTAAACCCAATACGACCTTGAATAAAACCTTTAAACACCAACTTATTGCGGATGCTAATTTGATTGATACAGGCCGTTTTACCTTGACAAATGCCTCGACAAACACGTTTAATTTGACAAAAAAACGCGACGGACGGACATATCGCCTTGAAATCCGAAATCCTGTGACCAATCAATTACTCGTCGCCCGTTCTGCCGAAAGTTCGCCGACTGTAACGACCCCCTCAGTATCTACGGGTTTTGTGAACCAATTTTCGCAAAGCATTAAGCAAGCGAATATTTCGGACAATTGTACGGCAAATCGGGGGGCTTTTGACCCAAATGACAAAGCAGCGACGCCAACGGGTGTTGGCACACGGCATTTTATTGAGCAAGGCAATACGATTGACTACCTCGTTCAGTTCCAAAATACGGGGACAGATACGGCGTTTAAAGTCGTTGTACGCGATACTTTGGCGACGCAATTTGATTGGGCCACCTTTAAATTGAATGCCCAAAGCCACACCGCGATTTGGCAACTCAATCCGCAAGGTGTCTTAGTCGTCACGTTTAATAACATCAATTTGGTGGATAGTTTTACCAACGAACGTGGCTCTCATGGCTTTTTCAAATATTCAATTAAACTAAAAGATAGCATTGTGACCAATACCGTTGTGACCAACAAAGCCGCTATTTATTTCGATTTTAACGCACCCATTATTACCAATCTGACGACGCATACCATCGGTAAAGAAGGACTAAAAAGCTGTCTTTCAAAACCCGCAGTCACCGTCAATTATTCAGGTTGCCCAAGCAAAAACATCGTTTTTAACGCCGTTTCGACGCGTTCAGGCGCAAATCCGACTTACGCATGGTACAGAAACAGCGAAACGATACCCCTCAGTATAAACGCCAATTTTACGCTCACAAACGCCACACGCGGCACTAAAATCTATTGTAAAACCACCGCGTCAAGCGACCTTTGCACCGAAACGCCCGTCGCAATATCTGACACAATCATTTTAAATTGCATCGGCGTTCCAACAAATGAGCTGCCCGTTATCCAAGCATTTGAGGTATTTCCTAATCCAAATACAGGCGTTTTTACGGTTAAATTAAACGTAGTGAAACCAAGTAAAATGCAGTTGACTATCTTGAATTATCTAGGCCAAACCATTAAAAATCAAACGATTAGTGCCGATAATTACGCCGAAACGTTTGATTTATCGGTGATGCCCAACGGGATGTATGTCATAAAATTGACGATTGATGGGCAGAGTGTGGTGAAGAAAGTGAGTGTTCAATGAAAAGAGGCTCCTCAGTATAAAACGTCAAAAAGCCCTGTAAACACGTCGTTTACAAGGCTTTTTGACGTAAAAATGAATAATAAAAGCGGGTTTTATCTATTTATCATCCCTACTTCTTCATGCATCATTCCCTTATTTTATCAATTTTTTCTGCAAATCTTCCAACGATACGCCCTTTGTCTCAGGCATCATTAGCCAAACGTAGAGGAGTTGAAAAACCATCATCGCGCAGAAAAACGCAAAAATTGGTGCGCCACCATATTGTTCGGCAAAAACGGGGAATGTGTTAGCAATTAAGGCCGCAAAAACCCAATGCGTCAAGCTGCCCCACGCCATGCCCGACGCCCGAACCGAATTTGGAAAGATTTCGGAAATAAACACCCAAATCACCGCACCTTGCCCGATTGCGTGTGAGGCGATGAACATAAAAATATAATACGTGGTGAAACTATGTGCATTCGTCGAAAAGGCCATAGCGATTAACCCCAACGAGACAATGTAGCCAATTGAACCGATGTACATCAAGGTTCGGCGACCAAAGCGGTCAATCAAATACCAGCCTAAAATCGTGAAAACGAGGTTCACAACGCCAATCCCCGCCGTTGACAACAAGGCACTCGACTGACCCAAACCTGTCATTTTGAAAATGTCGGGTGCGAAGTAAATAATAGCGTTGATGCCTGATAATTGATTGAAAAAGGCGAATAAAAAGGCTAAAAGTATCGGCCAAGTGAATTTTTTAGAGAAAAACGAGTCTTCCACACCGCCAACATTATCGTTGACAGAAGCCGCTTTTATCTCGTTAACGGCCTTGTCCACGTCGGGTTCGGTGATGGCCAGTATCTTTCGCGCTTCGGCCTCGTCGCCTTTTTTAGTAATCAACCAACGCGGGCTTTCGGGTGTTAATGTGACCAAAAAAGAGAATATCAAAGACGGAATTGCCACCACGCCGAGCATATACCGCCAATCGTCGTCGCCGCCAAAACCATCGAACAAATAGTTGGAAACGTAAGCGATAAGTATCCCAAAAACGATGTTGAATTGGAAAGAAATCACCATACGGCCTCGATACTGAGGAGGGGCAATTTCGGAAATATAGACGGGGGCAACCACCGAAGACGCCCCAATACTCAAGCCACCAATGAAGCGAAAAATCATAAATATGGTCACATCTTGCGCCAAAGCCGCACCGACTGCGGAAACAAAAAAGAGAATGCCAATCCACAAAAGCGTCTTTTTGCGGCCAAACATATCGGCAGGAACACCGCCAAAACCAGCCCCGACGACCGTGCCATACAGAGCGATTGCGACAGCGAAACCAAGGTTCAATTTGTCCAAGTGCCACAATTTTTCGATGTCGCCGACTGCGCCTGAAATGACGGCAGTGTCTAGGCCGAAAAGAAAACCACCGAGGCCGACGGTGATTGACCAAAGTAAAAGTTTATTATTCATTCTTTTAATTGTTTAAAATTTTAAAATTGATTTTACCATTTTGTGCGGCGAAAATAGGCGTTTAAATCATTTAGCCAATTTTTTATTTTGTTATAAATCATTTTTTAAAATAAAAAAAGGGTTTGGCCGCGTTGCCAAACCCTTTTTTTAGCGAAAATACTGAGGGGTATTTTTTTAAAATGCTTGCAAAATCATGTAAGCCAAGGCCAAACTAGCCACCGTCCAACTCGCCGTGCGGGGGGCATTGTCTTGTACCAAACCATCAATTAGGGCGTCGTCTTTACCGACTTCATCGAGTTTGTTGTGGCGCGGGACTTCGTATTTCATCGTTGTAAACAAAATAATTGCGGAACAGATGGCCACCAAATACACCAATCCAACGGGCGATGATTCTGGATGAAAAAACACCAAAACGAACGAACATAAATTGCCTAAAATCATCGGAACGACTGTCGCAACAAGCAAACGCTTGCCAAAAGCGACATGAAACGGCACAAAACCGTCTTTGTTGACGTGTTTAAAAGTTGGGTAAGCGACGTACTGCAAGAGCCACGACGCGCCCGTTGCGTACCAAAACAGAGCCGCCGTAGCGAGCAGCAATAATTTAGAACTATCCATTATTGATTTGATTATTTACCCTTCTTCTTTTTATTCAACTTATCTCGAATGATGGCCGATTGCTCGTAATCTTCCGCTTCGAGCGATTTTTTCAACTCATATTCCAAGCGCGTTTCGCTGTTCATATCCGTCATAGCAGCCATGCGTTGTGCGCGCAAGTCGCCAAGCACGGCTTGAATTGATTTATAATTGCTCAAAGGTGTCATGGCATACCGTTCCAAACCCGCAGGCAATTCGGGCATTTCGGGCATTTCCTTTATCATTTCCTCGAATTTTTTAGCCAACTCCTCATAATTGGCAATTTCCTTGTCCAATTTTTTCACATTAACTTTTTTCTTTTTCCCTTCGCCACTCGGGCCGACATTGTGCATACAGACGGAGCAAATCGTCTTTTTGGTCATCGTGCGGGCCTCGATTGTTATGGTTAACGGGAGGTCCGTGCGGCCACAAACGGTGCATTGATTGTCGCCCGTGTATTCCTTTGGCCGTTCAAGTTGACCCCTATCTTTTGCTTTTTGATAGGCATCAATCGCTTTTTGAGGCACATCGGCGATGCCCACTTGAATTTCACCTTTTTCCATCGTAAAAATGGTGTGAATCAAGAAGTAACAAATGCCCCCTTTTTTAAGGGTCGCTTTCACAAACAAGTTGAGGGCATCCTTGCGTTCCCTGTAATGCGGCGGCACAAAATGCGGGAGTGCCTCATCCAAGAATTCGCAGCCCTTGTCGAAGTCGATTTTTTCGTAATAATCTTTTCTGAACATTTGAAGAAAATCCTTCATGTTGTCTCTCGCCAATGTTTCAAACATAGAAGCGGACATTTCATTAGGGTCTTGAGAAGATAAGAACTTACTAAAGTCTTTCATAGATAAATTGTTTTAATTGATGAAGAAATGATTGAACACAACGACAAAAGTAAAATAAGATTCCCCAACTTGTACGCGTTTGTGCTTTGGGCAAAAACATAATTTTTTATTGTATTTTTCATTTTTCGATATAAAAAAAGCCGCTTTCTCACGTGAGAAGCGGCTTTTTTTGAGGGAAATACTGAGGGGGGGTATTAAGCCAACGCCTTTTCAATAAATTCTAGGACATTGATATTCAATTCTCTACAATAGACCTCAATTTCTCCGAGTGTCGCTTGCTGTGGATGAAACAATATTTTCTCAACTGAATGCGTATCTAACCCTGTTTCATCCATAACTGCCCATATTTTTTCATAACGAGTCATTTCTTCTGCCGTAGGACGGGACAAATTAATGGGTTTAGAATCGCGGTGAAGTGCCCACAATTCGGCTGCTGACATAGATTGGAAAATATCGTCAATCTGAGTCGTGGTTAATTTTTCTTTAATCTCTATCATTTTCGCTGATTGCAGTAACGACGATTATATTTTGATGCGTGTCTAATCTAAAAATAACTTTGAGGTTTTCAGCCCGACGCCTTAGCAGGTCATTCGGTTGTTTTTCCACAAAATCTTCTATTTCAAAATGTTCGTTCCCCAATTTTGAAGGCTTTATTAAGTAGGTTTCTCTTTGACGGAAAATTTTATTAATGGCTAAAAAAGAAATATTGCGCTTTTTGAAAACGATATTTTCAGCAATGTGATTCAAATGTTTCGGTAGCCAATGAAATGTTGGACTTTTAGGTATTTCGATTTGTTTTTCCATGATATGCAAGCGTGATTTATATTTCAGGATGCAAATATAACCGCATTTTTCAAAACGCAAGGCTTGAAATAAAAAAGACTTCACCAAACGCAAAATCGCTTGGTGAAGCCTTTTTTTTATGCTAAAATACTGAGGGGGTCTAAAAAATCTAAACCCTAAAAAAAATCCGTGATAATCCGTGAAATCCGTGGTTAAACCTATGAAAACGCTTGATTCACAATCGCGTCTTGTTCCAAATTATGAATTTTTACGAAGCCCGACGCAGGTGACGCACTCATTTTACGCGCAATTGGTTTCAAACCCAAGTTGCCGTGGAAAGTAGCGATAAACGACCACGCGCCCATGTTAATTGACTCCTCTTGCACCCAAAGCGGCGTTGCGTTGGCGTATTTGGCCAAAATGCCTTGAATTTGCTTTTCTGGAAACGGGTACAATTGCTCAACGCGGACAATCGCCACATCGGTAATCGGTGCGTCAACGACGTTGCCGTCAACGATTTTACCCCGTTGTTTTGTCAACAAATCAAAATAGACTTTGCCTGAACAAAATAGGACTTTTCGCACTTTTTTAGCGTCCGCTACTGAGGGGGTCGCCGCGAATTGTGGGTCGTCAATAACTTCAAGAAAACGCGTACCTGTTGCAAAATCTTTCACGTCAGAAATCACGTCGGGATGCCGCAACAATGATTTTGGCGACATAATGACCAACGGTTTGCGGAAATTTCGCACCAATTGACGGCGAATCAAGTGAAAATAATTGGCGGGTGTCGTGACGTTCGCAACGGTCATGTTATTTTCGGCGCACAACTGCATGAAACGCTCCAAACGCGCCGACGAGTGTTCGGGGCCTTGTCCTTCGTAGCCGTGCGGAAGGAGCATCACGAGGCCATTTTGACGGCCCCATTTTGTTTCGCCTGCGGCAATAAATTGGTCAATAATCGTTTGCGCGCCGTTGTTGAAATCGCCAAATTGTGCTTCCCAAATCACCAAATGATCGGGCGATGCCAAGCCGTAACCGTATTCAAAACCTAAAACGGCGTATTCTGACAACAAGGAATTATAGACGTAAAACCGCCCTTGTTTGTCCGAAATCGTGTCAATTCGGTTGTATTCTTTGTTGGTTTCGGCATCAAAAAAGCAGACGTGGCGGTGGCTAAACGTGCCGCGTTTGACGTCTTCTCCACTCAAACGGACGTTGCGACTTTCCAAAAGCAACGAGCCGTAAGCCATTAATTCGCCATAGCCCCAATCAATTTTATTGTCGGCCAAGAGTTTTTCTTTCTGATTCAAATACCGCGTTACGTCTTTCAATGCGACAAAACCCGTCGGAATCTTCATCAAATGACCCGTAATTTGGCTAATTACTGAGGGGTCAATACCCGTCTCGGGCGAAGCATCGAACATATCTTCGGTAATGTCTTTGCCGCGTGTCAGCGTTCGCCATTGTTGTTCGGGTTCTTGACGCTTGTAGGGCAAGTGATTTTGCTTCACTTCGGCGAGCAAATCTTGCAGCATTTTGTCGTATTTTTCAACCATCTCATCCGCCATACCTTTCGATATTTCGTTGCGTTCGGTCAACTGATTGATGTACAAAGTACGCGGATTTGCCTTGTTTTTAATCAATTTCCACAACAAAGGCTGCGTAAATTCAGGATTATCGCTCTCGTTGTGGCCCCAACGGCGGTAGCACACCATATCAATAAATACGTCTAAATTGAAGGCTTGACGGAACGCCACGGCCAATTCGCAGACAAACGCGACGGCTTCGGGGTCGTCGCCGTTGACGTGAAAAGTCGGTGCTTGAACCGTTGCCGCCACGCTCGAACAGTACGTTGACGTTCGTGCGTCTTCAAAATCAGTCGTAAAACCAATTTGATTGTTAATCACAAAATGCACCGTTCCACCCGAGTGATAACCTTTGAGATTCGACATTTGAAGCGTCTCATACACAATGCCTTGACCCGCGACAGCCGCGTCACCGTGAATCATAATTGGCAAAATTTTATCAAAATTCGACTTGTACAAAATGTCCGCTTTTGCCCGTGCGTAACCCACAACAAGCGGGTCAACGGCCTCCAAATGCGACGGATTTGGCAATAATTTCAAGTAAACGGACTGTCCACCAAGCGTTTTTACTTGCGACGAATAGCCCAAATGATATTTCACGTCACCACTTCCATAGCTCATGTCAGAGGTAACATCTTCGGCAAATTCATTGAAAACGCTGTCGTAAGTTTTTTCCAACGTATTCACTAAAACATTCAAGCGACCACGGTGTGCCATGCCGATAACGACTTCCTCAACGCCTTGAACTGCGCCTTCATTGATGATAGAATCAAGGCCCGAAATCGTTGATTCACCGCCTTCCAACGAAAAACGTTTTTTGCCAATGAATTTTTTACCTAAAAAATCTTCAAAACCAACGGCTTCGTTGAGTTTCTGCAAGATGCGGCGTTTTTTACTTTCGCTCAAAGCATACCCCTCAGTATGAACGTCGTTTTCGATGCGCTCGCGCAACCAAAGACGTTGTTCTTTATTGTCAATGTGGCTGTATTCAAAACCGATGTTTGCGGCGTAAATCCCTTGCAAACGGGTCACAATTTGCTGTAAAGTAGCATTTTTTAAGCCCAAAGTCTCCCCTGCGAAGAACGTTTTAGACAAATCTTCATCCGTCAAACCATAATCTTTTGGCGACAAACCAGGATGGTGGTCGCGGCGTGGTTTCAAGGGATTTGTCGTTGACAACAAATGCCCACGGTGGCGAAAACCGTCAATCAACGACATAACGGCCATTTCTTTTTGCGGAATCGCGCTCAAACCGACGTTTGAAGCGGCGATTGCTTGTCCATTTGTTGCGCCTTTTGATGCACCATTCGATGCACCGTTTCCGTTGTCGGCGGCGTAGTCAAAACCATTGAAAAAATACGACCACGACGGGTCAATCGCGTTTGGGTCTTTGCGATACGTTTGATACAAATTCTCAATATACTCAGGATGAGCATTCGAGACGGGCGAAAAATCAGCTGCCATGCGGTTCAATTTTAGATGTCAAAAAGGACGGTCGAAAAGGCATTTCAAAATGTTTCGTGATTTTGAAATGCCACAATTTGATTGTAATTAGTAATAAAAATAAAATAAAATACGCTATATTACGAATAAAACAAATAATATATCGAAAACTACTATCACATATAGCTTTCTATATGTAAAGGTAAAACTTTTGCTCGCCGTGGGTTAGTTTTCGATTCAAAAAATAACACGAATGGTATATTTTCGGTTTTCATTAACTTTTAACGCGTTTTTCTTGTGCGACATTATGAGTCACTAATTAGACTGATGCGACTGATTTTTACTGATTTTTTATTACAAAATACTGAGGGGGCGTCTTTCATCTTCCTAAGATTAGACAATAACCCAATAACTTTTCACGTCAAATCATAAAAATCCATCTTATTGTCTAATTTTGCACCTCATGGCACGCATCATCGGCATTGACTACGGAACAAAACGCACGGGCATCGCTACAACCGACCCGCTTCAAATCATCGCTTCACCGCTTGAAACGGTCGAAACGTCGAAGGTTTTTGCGTTTCTCAAAGACTATTTTTTTACGGAGGAAATTGAACGGATTATTGTCGGCGAGCCTAAAAAACTCGACGATTCGGAAGCCGAAATTATGCCTAAAATCCGCGTTTTTGTCGCCGAATTGAACCGTTTATTTCCCGAAATCCCCGTTGATTTTCAAGACGAACGCTACACAAGTTCGGATGCCAAACGGATTATTTTGGCAAGCGGCATCCCTAAAATGAAGCGGCGCGATAAGTCTTTGGTGGATAAAATCAGCGCGTCAATTATTCTTACGGAATGGATGGAAGCGAAAGGAAAATGGGCGCGGTATTGAAATAGTATCACGGACTTCAGTCCGTGAATTGCTTGATTTCGGAACGTAATTAATTGACAATCAATAGTATAGTCTCTTATACTGAGGGGGTCTAAAATTTCAAAAATACATTCATGAACTAATAGATTCGTGTTACTATCAAAATATCCAATAGTATTTTTTTATGATTTTACCTATTTACGCTTACGGGCAACCTGTTCTGAAAAAAGTCGCAGAGGCGATTACGCCCGACTATCCTAACTTGAAAGAACTAATAAACAATATGTGGGACACGATGTACGATGCCCACGGCGTAGGCTTGGCCGCACCGCAAATCGGCGCGTCTATTCGCTTGTTCATCATTGATTCGGAGCAAATTGAAAAGGAAGACGACCCGCAACACGTAGGATTCAAACGCGTGTTTATCAATGCCCAGAAAGTGGAAGAAAAGGGCGATAAATGGCCCTACGAAGAAGGCTGTTTGAGCATTCCGAACATCCGAGGCGAGGTGTCGCGCAAAGCTGTTTTGAAGATTCGTTTTTGGGACGAAAATTTTGTGGAACACACAGAGACGTTTGATGGCATCAACGCCCGCGTCGTGCAACACGAGTACGACCACATTGACGGTATTTTGTTTACCGAATATTTGTCGCCCGTCAAACGGACGCTCATTAAAGGGAAATTGGAAAATATCCGTCGAGGCAAAACGAAAGCAGAATATAAGATGAAGTTCGTTCCAAAATAAATCACACGTACATATATAACGTGTGAAAAAACGAAAATGGCCTTGCAACGTGCGTTGCGAGGCCATTTTTGATGAAAAATACTGAGGGGTATGATTTTCAATTTTTTGTGCAAAAAGCTAAGCCTGTCCCAACCCGCGCAAATACCGAAGATGCGATTGAACGGCAGTTGATACCTGCGGAAATTCGATGTAATTCAAGTTGTGAGCAAGGCACGTTTCGCGCACAATTCGGCTGATTTGTGGATAATGTACGTGACTAACTTTCGGAAATAAATGATGTTCAATTTGGAAATTCAAGCCGCCGCAAAACCACGTAACGAGGCGATTGTCCGTCGCAAAATTGGCCGTTGACTGCACTTGATGAATGGCCCATTCGTTTTCAAATTGTCCTACATCGTTCGGCAACGGAAAATCGGCGTGTTCAACGGCGTGTGCCAATTGAAAAACGAGGCTGATGATGAAGCCCGTCACGGCCACAAAAACGCCGTAGCCAATGAGTGCAGGTACGAGGCCGACGGTCATAATCGGCAAACCAATGAAAATGAAATAGCAAGCGAATTTGCCCAACCAAAAAACAATGTGGTCAGACACTTTCATATTGTCCTTCGTGAGTGGAATATTGCCGATGCGGCCACGGAAATATTTTTTAAAATCAAGCCAAAACATCCAAAAAAATTGCGTCGTTCCGTACAAAAACAAGACATAAATATGCTGAAAACGGTGCATCGCGTAGTGTTTTTGGGTGTGGCACATCCTCAAGAACGGGCGCAAATCAATATCATCGTCCACGCCGTCCACGTTTGTAAAGGTGTGATGAACGGTGTTGTGCTTCAAATTCCACATAAAATGACTGCCGCCCAATAAACTCAAAGTGAAAGCGGCGGCTTTGTTGAGCCCACGCGAAGTAGAAAAACTCCCGTGCGAGCCGTCGTGCATGACATTAAAGCCAATTCCTGCAACCGCAATGCCTAAAATAACGCAGAGCGAAAGCGCGACCCACGTGGATTCGGGCGTAAAAAAAACGGCTGTGATGTAACTTGCAAAGCAAGTCAAAATGAGGATAATGGCCTTAGAATAAAGCCACCAGTTGCCCGTTTGGGGCAAATTAGTTTCAGTAAAATAGGCATTAACACGTTGCCGAAGGTCGTTGTAAAATGACGGCGATGCCGCAAAACGAAGTGTCTGCATGAATTTTTTAGCAATAGTTTGATGAACCGAAAATCGTTGAACTAATAAATGATTTTTCAATAGGTGAGGCTCAAAGGTAGCGAATATTTGAAGACGAACGTATGTAAAACGTGTCCTTTTTTCGTCATGCCTTGTTTAGACAGAATAAAATTTTTTAAATACGCGCTTTTGTGAAATAGATTTTTGGTAGCTTAAACAATTTAACCCACTAAAAGTTGCCGTTTTACCATTTTTTGACTAGATTTGCGCTCAATTTTAAAATAAAATTCAATTCAAAATGACAAAAACAGGTGCGAAAACTTCGCCTTTTAGTAGCTCAACATTTTCTCCTTCGGCACATCGCCGAGAAGGGACTTTAGTTGTTTGCCCGTCATTTGAAGAAATTTAAAAATATTTTCTTTCAATATTAATGGTCAAAAAAAAGTCCCGCAGCAATGCGAGACTTTTTTTTTGTAATGCCAAATCTGACGCAGGTTTGAAACCCAGCAATTTCCGCTTTGGGATTTTAAGTTGCGGCGTAGCTGCAAAATCTCGGTAATACCAAGCATGTAAGCCCTGTTTTCAATGCGGTGTAACCGCAAAACCGCTTGTTTCGCGGTTACACCGCGTAAAAAAGTGGCGGGAAGTCTAAATATTACCAAGATTGGGCAGCTACGCCGCCGTGAAAATCCCAAAGCGGAAATTGCTGTTTCAAACCCGCGTCAGATTGTAACTAATTAAAAATCAATTATTTATTCAGAATACTGAGGGGGGCATAAAATTCATCATTTATCATCCATAACTCATCGTTATCCAATTATCGAACATTTCAAATTTTAAAAAAAACATGGAATTAGACTATCAAAGTGTCGCCGAAAAACCGACTACGACGCCCAAAAAATTAAAAATTGCCATTCAAGGCGTTCATGGGGCGTTCCACGAAATTGCGGCACGCAGCTTTCATCCGAACGACGATATTGAGGTTGTTCCTGCCGAGACATTCGCCGAACTCGTTAGAAAAGTGGAAACGGGCGAAACGGATTCAGCCGTCATGGCGATTGAAAACACAATTGCAGGAAGTTTGTTAGGCAATTATAACTTATTGAACGAGAGCGACTTACGCATTCGCGGTGAAGTTTTTTTGAGAATCAAACAAAACTTGATGGTCTTGAAAGGCGTTAAAATTGAAGACTTAAAATCCGTACATTCGCACCCGATTGCGTTGCAACAATGCGTTGAATTTTTCCAACAATATCCGCACATAAAACTCGTCGAAGCAACCGATACGGCGTTAGTGGCCAAGCAAATTCAAGAAAAAGGTTCACGCAAAATTGGGGCGGTCGCTTCGACTTTGGCAGCTAAAATGTACGATATGGATTTGCTCGCCGAAAGTATTGAAACATATAAAAAAAATTATACACGTTTTTTGTATTTGACTAAAAATGAAGTGATTACAGATGATTTTAATCAAAATTTATCGTTAAATTCACGTCAAAATGAGCAAAATACTGAGGGGGTACATTTCGCTCAAAAAACGTTTATTGTCCGTGATTTCAACAAGGTTTCGACGGTTTTCACGGCGCAACACACAGTCGGCAGTTTGCATAAAGCCCTTGAAACGTTGGCGTTGAATGGCTGCAATTTGACAAAAATTCAGTCCGCACCAATTATGGATAAGCCATGGGAATATATGTTTTTCATGGATTTTACGCTCGATGATAGTTCAAATTATATCCCTACGATGAACGCGTTGAAAGCCGTAACGGGCGAATTACGGATTTTGGGGGAATACAAATCAGGAAAATATGTTGAATGACGCGCCTTACGACATGGGCCACTGATTGGACTGATGCGACTGATTTAAGAGGATTTTTTCTGTCATTCACAAGGAAACTAAAAATCAGTGTAAATCAGTCCAATCTGTTTAATCAGTGTGCCATATATAGTAGTATGAAAAATCAGTGTAAATCAGTCGTATCAGTCTAATCAGTCTAATCAGTGTGCCAATTAGTAACATTAAAATATCATTAATCGAAATATGAAAACTTATTCGCTTTACGAATTAAATGAATTTGTTCGCCGCGTTGTCGCGTTGAATTTTAATGAATCTATTTGGTTGACTGCCGAGATAGGTCAAATCAACGAGTCGCGGGGGCATCGTTTTTTATCGCTGCTTGAAAAAGAAGGCGAAGACATCGTGGCTGAAATGTCGGCGGTGATTTGGGCGTCCGATTTTCGGCGAATAAAGCGCGTTTTGGGTGAGCATACTGAGGGGGTGCTGTCAAACGGTGCGGAGGTTCGTTTGCGTGGTCGGCTCGATTTTCACGAGCGTTATGGTTTGAAATTCGTTATTGAAGACGTTGACCCGACTTTTACGCTCGGAAAAATGGAGTTGGAACGCCAAGAATTGATGGCAAAACTAGAAGCAGAAGGCTTATTTAAACTCAATGCACAGCAGCCGTTGCCGTCGGTTTTGCAGCGTTTGGCCGTAATTTCAAGTGAAACAGCGGCGGGTTGGGAGGATTTCAGAAGTCATATTGACGAAAACAATTACGGATATGACTTTGATATTCAATTTTATGCGGCGGCCATGCAAGGCATTTTTGTCGAAAAAGAAGTCATGCGGCAACTCAAAGCGATTGAAGCCCGACTAGCTGATTTTGATGCGGTCGTTATCATACGTGGCGGCGGTGCGAAGTTGGATTTGGCGGCTTTCGACGGTGGCGAGCTGTGCCGAACAATTGCGTATTTTCCGTTACCCGTTCTGACGGGAATTGGTCACGAAATTGATACAACGGTCGCTGATTTAGTCGCGCATACGGCCTTGAAAACGCCGACGGCAGTAGCCGATTTTTTGATTAATCACAACGCCACTTTTGAAAGTCAAGTCTTGGAATTTGGCAATTCGTTGCGTTTTTATGCTCAAAATCGCTTAAATACTGAGGGGGGGTATTTGGCGCAAGCCGAAAGTATGTTGACTTTTCCGAGCCAATTTATGCTACGCAATCAACACCAAAAGCTCGACGAATTGAGCCGTCGATTGGCCGTTGCGCCAACGCACATTTTGACTTATGAAAAAATAAAAATTGATAATGCCTTGAAAATCATGGATTTAATGAGCATTGAAACGACCTTGAAACGCGGTTTTTCCATCACTCGACGAACGAATGGAACGCTTGTGTCAGGTGTTCAAAGTTTGAAAATGGATGATGTGATTGAGACGGAGTTGAGTGACGGACGCGTAAAAAGCCGCGTTGTTTAAAACCTAAAAAACGGCCTTCTTTTTGCCATTCCGTCGTTAAAAATTACCAAACAAATTATCTACATCTTTTATATGGCTACCAAAGCCCGATTTTCCACTTTCTTTAATTTTGTCTCTAAGACAAAGCGAAAAAAAAAGTGTTAATTAGTTGTTACTTCCAAAATATAATTTGGAATTTGTAGCTCTTGTAGCCTTTATGCGGTATTTTTATGTAAAAAAATACAAGTTTAAAGAATTATAGTAATTTTGTCCCCAAATTCTAACCAATCCTCTAGTCATCCAACCAAATTTTTTCTGTTTTAACATGATTGATAACTTCGATTTAGATATTGCGCTCATTGATGCCCCCCCCTCCCAATCCGAGGCTTCGGAAGGCTTGGGCGTTGATTACATTGCAGAAGTTTTGAAAGACTATGCAACGTGCGTTCTTAGCCGCGAAATCAGCTTGATTGGCCGCCG
>JAYSRS010000170.1:0-17043 GCA_043720935.1 Saprospiraceae bacterium | reverse complement strand
GGAACGTTAAGTAAATAAAAGCGTATTTTACGGGCTCTTTCTCGCTGCGCTCGAAAATCGCCATCTGAAGGATTTTTTAGGAGGCAGCTTGTTTTTTGAAAGAAAATCTACGATTTTCTTTCAAAAAACAAGCTGCCTCCGATAAATTTTCTCCACGCACGCCTTTTTCGCGCAGCGAAAAACAGTGTGTATGAAAATACGCTTTTATTTATTTCGCATTCCTTATGTATAAAATAGCATGGCAACAAAATATAAAGTATTAGACATAGCACATTTCTTTTTGTCAAAGATTGATAGCGAAAAAGGCGACAGCATTACGCCTTTAAAACTTCAAAAATTGGTGTACTACGCACAAGCGTGGCATTATACTGTTTTCAATGAAGCCTTATTTGATGATAAAATTGAAGCGTGGACGCATGGCCCCGTTGTCAGAAGCCTTTGGGAAAAATTTAAGGATGTGGGTAAAGATACTTCCATAGACATCGCAAGATTAGATATTTTTATGCCTTCTTTTTCCAATTCAACAAGGACTTTACTTGAAGAAGTGAATAAAATTTACGGCGAACATTCAGGAAGCTACCTTGAAGATTTGACACATTCAGAAGCACCTTGGCGAGATGCAAGAGGCAATAGTTCTGTTTATGCCGCAAGCACCAATGAAATTACCCTTAAATCTTTAAAAGCCTATTATTCACAGTTAAGAAATGGGAAAAAATAAAAAACATAGAGAACATACACTATTACCGTCAAATGCTTCCGAAATAAAAACCAAAATAAAATATCTTAACAAAGATGTTGATAAACTAACGGGATGGAAGCAAACAGGCAATACCGCAAATGTCTTCGTGTCTCTTCGTTTCATACAATATGAACAAGAATGTTTTAGCAGTTGGGATAAAAATGATATGCGCGTATTTTGGTTATTTCAAGACAATTTATCTGCCTTTACATGGCAACAAGTATATAGTCAGTCGGGGAAAACCAATAAAACAGGATTCGGATATACCGAAATTGATAAAAAACAATACCCCAAAACAGCGTTTAGAGAACAATTGTCAGATGACATTACCCTTTTTGAATTGCGCGTTGACCAAAAGAAACGCGTTCATGGATTTAGACATGAATCCATTTTCTACATTTTTTGGTTAGATAAAAATCATACTTTACTCCATTAATTTCACAAAACAGCCTTGAAAACGTCGGTTTTCAAGGCTGTTGTTGTTTTATACTGAGGGGGCATTACTCATCGTAAAAAAGCCGTTTCGCCCCCATCGAAACGGCTTTTTTCATTATTCCCCCTTGAAAAATGGGCAAAATCTTATTTATTTGAAGAAAAAATAGGATTTGCTTATTTTGAAAAATGTTTGGCTAATCAAATAACCCGTTTAAATTTGCATTAATTTTCTTAATCAAAACAAAATCGCTATGACTGAACTTATCCTTTCCGAAGAATATTTAGCAACAGCCATCTATAAAATCAGGCATCAAAAAGTCATTTTAGACCGCGACATTGCCCGTCTGTATGGTATTCCAACCAAGGCTTTAAAGCAAGCTGTTCGACGCAATCCCGACCGTTTTCCTTTAGATTTTATGTTTGAATTGTCACAAGAAGAATTTGAAAATTGGAGGTCACAAATTGTGACCTCCAATTTTAATGGCGATAAAATGGGGTTGCGTTATGCGCCAATGGCTTTTACGGAACAAGGCGTTGCGATGCTTTCTTCAGTTATCAACAATCCACGTGCTGTTGAGGTGAACATCGCCATCATGCGCACTTTCGTGAATATGCGCCAATGGATGAGCGCACATGAAGATTTAAAAGAACATCTGCTTGATTTGGAAGCCATAATCATGGAGCATGATGGAAAATTTGACCGCATCTTTGACCTTCTTAGCCAATTGGCTGATAATAAAAATGAGCCGCGCCGCTTGATAGGTTTCAATGAACCTGAACCACCGCCTTATGGAAAACAAAAATATTAAATGCTCATTTATACCAAACAGCCTTGAAAACGTCGCTTTTCAAGGCTGTTGTTGTTTTATACTGAGGGGTCTATTTTTCATTAATTATCAAAGACTTGAACGGAGGTTTTGTTATATGAAGAATTATTAGTTTTTTTGCGATGTGAAAATAAGTAACGCTTTTTCTAAAAAAATACCTACTCAGATATATGTCGAATGATATAAATACGCTCCAAAAAGAGATAGATAAACTCAAAGCGGAACTGTCGCAACACCTCAAACAACGCTACGGATTGATATGGAAAAATGTCCCCGAAGCGTTTGATGATGATGCAGAAAATAAACTCCCGATTCTTACCGAAGTAAAAGAGTTGGCTATCAAAAACGATGATGGCAAACCGACGCATATCCTTATCGAAGGCGATAATTACCACGCCCTCACTTGTCTCAATTACACGCACAATGAAGCCGTTGATGTCATTTATATTGACCCGCCTTACAATACGGGCAATGATGGATTTCGATATAAAGACAAACGTACTTTTAAAAAACTGCCAAACGGCGAGGAAGTGCCTAAAAATCACCCCCAAAGACACTCGTTTTGGCTCTCTTTCATGGCAAAACGCTTGGAATTAGCAAAAAATCTACTCAAAGATACGGGCGTTATTTTTATCTCCATTGATGACAATGAAGTCGCACAACTTAAATTGCTGTGTGATGGGATTTTTGGAGAGGAGAATTTTGTGGGTAGTGTAGCCGTAGTTAATAATTTTAAAGGGCGTAGTGACGCTGATTTTTTAGCGACCGCGCATGAAAATCTATTAATTTTTCGTAAAAAAGATTTTAAAACAAACGGAATAGAAATTCCTGATAACTATATTGGTGAGTATAAGACAACCGATGATAATGGGAAAAAATATAGATTACTTGGGTTAAGAAAGCGTGGCGATAATTCTAGAAGGGAAGACAGACCTAATCTTTATTATCCTTTTTTTTACGATGAAGACACAAATAAGCTAAGTTTAAGCGAAGATGAATTTAGAAACCCAATTGTCATTTTTCCAAGATTATCATCGGGAGACGATGGTAATTGGAGATGGTCAAAGGAAACAGCAATTAAAAGAATGTCAGAACTCACTGTAAATTTTGTAAGTAAAAGACAGGAGTTTGATATTTCACAAAAAGATTTCTTGAAGAAGGGAGACGATTTGAAAAGAGTAAAGCCTAAATCTTTTTGGTTTGGTAGTGAATTTTCAAGCGATGCTGGTACTAAATCATTAAAAGAAGTATTGCCTAATTCAGATTTTAAAAACCCAAAATCAACTGCTTTAATTCAATACTGTATAACGCAAGCAACAAATTCAGACACCCCCTCAGTAATTCTCGATTTTTTTGCGGGAAGCGGCACGACGGCACAAGCGGTAATGGAATTGAACAAAGAAGACGGCGGCAATCGGCAGTGCATTTTGGTAACGAATAATGAAAATGAGATATGCACAAAAGTCTGTTATCCAAGAGTTCAGCGTGTGATTGGCGGTTATCCGTTTAGTGGGAATAAAGAAACGGTTTTGTTTGAAAAGAACATTACGTGGACGGATTTCAAGAAAAACCTCAAAATATTGGAACGGGTTGAAGAAATTGAGCAAGTGAACCGCGTGTATCCCGAATATGACGACGTGAAAAAAGAGATAAAAGACGGCAAACTGAAAGTGGTAGGCGTCAAAAAAATTGAAGACAAAACGGAAGGTTTGGGCAATTCGTTGAAATATTACCGCACTGATTTTGTCGGCAAACACCACGCAAAAGAAGCAACGGACAGCGATAAAACGGAATTGGCACACAAGGCGGGTTATTTGTTGGCAATTGCCGAAAATACCTTAGATGAAGTGGAAGCGACGAACTTTTATCAATTTTTTACGAATAATATTGAGGGGTCGTTTACGGCGGTCTATTTCAAAGAAAACTTAGAACATTTTGATACATTCTGTGAGAAAATTGCACAACTGAATAAACCCGTTGCCGTATATGTATTTGATTGGGGCAATGGCGAATCTTTTGAATCCTATTTCGAGGAAATGCCCGAAGTGGAAGTCAAAGCGTTGCCAAATCCAATTGTGAGTATTTATAAAGCGATATTTCAAGCGTTCACTATTCCCGAAACAGAAACAGAACAAGAATGAGTAAGTTTTCCGCACTATCCTTTCAAGCCGCCGCGATACAAGAACTCACGGTGACATTTAAAAAATTATGGTCAAACAATGAGCGACAACGCCCAATTTTGTTTGAAAGTCCGACAGGTTCGGGCAAGACGTTTATGTTGTGTCAATTCATTAACGGTCTGAATCGTCAACCCGATTGGGACGCCGATAAAGCGTATATATGGATAACCTTTAATGACGATTTGGCGATGCAAAGCAAGGAAAAATTTAAAGAATATTTTTTTCCAAACCTCAACAATGAATTGTTGACGGTTGAGGATTTCCGCGAAGGAAAATTGAGTAATAACGACATTTTGTACATGAATTGGCAAAAAGTTGTGTCAAAAGCCGCCGAAAATCGCAAATTACGTCGCCCCGATGATGCTGACCGATTGAAAGAAAGTGGTTATTATTTTGAAGACGTGATAGAAAATACGAAAGCCGATGAACGCGAAATCGTGATGATAATTGATGAAAGTCATTTGCACGAAGATTCCGTTTTAGCGAAGCAAATCATTAATAAAATTGACCCTAAAATCATTATTTACGTGTCGGCAACGCCAAAGGATTATCAAAATCCTTCGGCAAGCGATGTCAAAAAAAATAAAGCAGGTCATGTAAGTACGGAGCGCGAGGAGGTCGTGGAACAAGGCTTGATAAAAGAACGGGTTATCACGCAGACGGAAGAAGATTTGGCGCAATTTGGCGAAGACCGCGATATGGATGAAAAAATGTTGGATTTGGCAATCGCAAAAAAAGCCCAATTAGACGCTGAATTTAAGCAGTTGAATAAAAAAATTAATCCTTTAGTTTTGATTCAATTGCCCAATGACGATAAAGCATTTAAAGAGTCTGGACAAAAAACGAAGGAAGAAATTGTTACGGATTATTTACTCAAATGTGGTGTTCCGAAAGAGAAAATTGCTTTGAAGTTCGATGGAAAGGTTGAAAATATGGAAAACATAACGGAAAATGACAATTCCGTTGATTTCATGTTGTTCAAATTAGCCGCAGGAACAGGTTGGGATTGCCCTCGCGCTCATGTGTTGGTGATGTTCAGAGAGGTCAAAAGTTCAAAATTTGCGACGCAAGTAATTGGACGTATTTTGCGGATGCCCGAACCTCATTTGAAAGACGATTATAAAAACAATAACTTACTAAAAACGGGTTATTTGTTTACGAATTATAAACGCAATGAAGTGTCAATTCCTGAACAAACGGGCAGCAATAAACCTTCAATTTACGTGTCTAAACGCAAAGACGGCGTAACAAACGTTGAATTGCAATCTGATTTTGTTTCACGCATTGATTACGGGGATTTGAGCAGCACTTATGAGTTTCAAAAGAGTTTTTTAAACACGTTTTGCACGCATTTTGACATAGACAATGCGTTGGATTTTAAGATAGACCGACCCGCGAAACTTGTCGCAAAAGGCATTGATATTAATCCAAAAGTAACAAGTCAAGTGATTGTAAACGCAGTTTTTGAAGATTACGACAAATTGAATCTGGACTATCGGAATAAAGGACAAGACAAAACAGTTGATTTATCAGCAAACGATATTGAAAAAATGTTTACTTATTTTTGTTTTCAATTGTTGCGCGAGCAAACGGAAGTTGAGGCAAAAATTTCAAACGTTGCACGGTCTTGGAGTCCTTTAAAAACGGCATTTAGGGTGTGGTTTGAACAAAATTTGACGGATAATAGTGAAATTTATTACAAAGTCTTGGTTCACGATTTGCAAAAAGAAGCAAGTAGCGTTTTTCGTCCGATATTAACGCAAGCCTTGAAAGACTATCGTCCAATTTTGAATAAATTGATTGAGAAGCGTAAGAAAGCAGCTGAAAAGCGCGAAGCACCCCTTTTTTCAATTCAAAAAGAATACGCTTTTACGGAAGATTATGAACTTATAGAAGCTAAATTGTGCGTTTTGGATAAGTTTTATCATCTCAAAGAATATAAAGGCAAGATTAATGAAACAAACTTTATTAACTATTTAGAAGGAAAATCAGCACAATTAGAATGGTGGTTTAAGAACGGTTCAAGTGGTAAAGATGCGTATTGTTTCAAATATAAAAACACGTCAACCGAAGAAGAAAGTCTTTTTTATCCCGATTGGATTTTGAAATTTAAAGACGGAAAAATTGGTATTTTCGATACCAAAAGCGGCAATACGGCTACAAATACGGAGGGACGTGCGGAGGCTTTGGCTAAGAAAATCATAACTTTAAACGCCACAGGTTTAAAGATTGTCGGTGGCATTGCGCTTCAAGAAAACGCACAATGGTATTTTAATTGTTCTGAAAATTATCAATATGTAAAAGGTAAATTAGGGGAAGATTGGCAGTTGTTGGAAAAATTGTTTTAAAGTATCCCCTCAGTAAAAAAGCCGTTTCGCCCCCGCCGAAACGGCTTTTTTCTTTATTCCCCCTTGAAAAATGGGCAAAACCCTATTTATTTGAAGAAAAAATATATTTTGCTTGTTGTCGAAAATATTTGGCAAATCAAATAAACCGTTTAAATTCGCACATTCAATTACAAATTATTTTCTAAAACTTAAAATTAACCACTATGAAAAAACTTAGGACGCGGCAGCACGTTATCGAAGATTTAGGTTTCAACCACATTGAAAAGCATATTTTAGTGGCAGGCTTCGTGCAAAGACGTTATTACAGCAGTGATTATGGCTACGACGGTTGCATTGATACATTCAGCGACATAGGCGAGATTGAAAACTTGTCTATTATGTTTCAATTAAAATCAACTGACAACCTTGTTTTGTCTAATCAAAACAAAGGGTACATCTTTGATTTAGATAAGCGAGATTTGGAACTTTGGTTATCCGATATTCGCCCCGTTATCCTCGTTCTTTTTGATGCACAAAAAGACACTGCGTATTTTATCAATCTGCAAACCTATTTTCAAGAAAATAGGAAAGATTTAGCGAATGTTCGTAAATTTGTGCGTGTATATCTGCCTCAAACAGCTATTTTTGACGCAGTTTCCGTTAAAGAATTAAAAAAATCGTTAAATAATAAGAAATGAGAACTCCATTAAGTCTAATAGACGAAGTAACCGTTACAAATAGCGAATTGATTAAAGTATTAATTCAATTAGGCTATCGTGACGAATCAACCGACATAAAATATCGTTTTGTCAATGATACCCACAATTCAGTCGTTGAACTGCCTTTGCACCCGCTTGAAGAAGCCGTCCGAAAGGTAGATTTGGACATTTATTCTTACCGCCTTTACATGCAAGGCGTAACGAAGCAAGAAGAAAATCTTATTAAAAAAGTTCAAAAAAATCGGTTGAACAAAAAAAATGCATTGGCGATGTAGTTTTAACACCCCCTCAGTAAAAAAGCCGTTTCGCCCCCACCGAAACGGCTTTTTTCATTATTCCCCCTTGAAAAATGGGCAAAACCCTATTTATTTGAAGAAAAAATATATTTTGCTTGTTGTCGAAAATATTTGGCAAATCAAATAAACCCATTAGATTTGTCCAAAATTACTATCAAAGTAACACTATGTACAATATGACATACAAATACCAATCTTATTTAGAAAACATACCCGATTGTCCGCCTGTGAATTATTCAGAAATGGCAAAACCCGCGTTTAGATGGTTGCATGAGACGCTAGACAATGACAATAATTTCAAACCCGTTCTATTACAATCGCCTAAAAGAGCCTTGAATATGAATCATCTTAACCGATGCAAAGGCTATGGATTATCGCTTTTTGATACCGCAAACGGGGCAATTGAACAATATTTGGAACTCGTTGCGTCAAAACCCAATCTTATTGAGACCTTGGGCAGCAGTTTAGGTGAGATTTCTTTGACCCCAAAAGATGGCGTAGGTTCTGAACCCGAAGCAAATAACAACGGTCATTTTACGTTCCATGAATACGAAAATGTAGATTTAACGACAAAAATCATTAAGTTTGCACCCATTAATACATTTTTAAAATTAGAGCAATGACTAAAATAAATATCCATGATTTGACCAACGTAGGCGATTTAATCTTCTTCGATGGGCCGCTTATGTCTTTGTTTACGGACAAAGAAAAGAGGCATTTCTATATTTTTGATTGGGTTCATTCAAATCAACAATTCAATCAATGGATAGCTTACGAAGTGTCCATATCTCACATTTCAAAGTTTACAGACGGCACATTATCGCACCGCGATTTGATGCGGCAAGGCTTACACAACGCGTTTACATTAATAGACATTGACGATAATTTGAATTATTATAAACGTTCAACTTTAATATTTGAAGGATTGCCAACGGCTTATCTTCCAAAAGAAAATACCTATTTTTTGATTAAAAATTGCCCCGATTTTGTGGAAATTCAGAAAGCGTTGTCATCCGTCGGTCGTAAAAGTACGCTCAAAGAATTAGCGTTAATGGCTTAAAATTCATGACATCAAAAACAACTATTTCAGGCACTGCCCTCCTTCATTTATTGAATTTGATAGGCGATTGCGACAATAATATCGCCGTTTTGCGCCAAACGGGCGAAACAGAAACGGGTCTGCTAATGCGTCAAGAAAAGCATCTAAAAAAGAAATATTGTGCTGAACTCAACACACTTTTAGAAAAAGATAAGGTGAATATCAAAGTCGTTATAATTTAACGGAATTATCGGCTTTATGTCGCAAAATACTGAGGGGGTGTCAGATTTAGGAAATTTGCAAATTTCCTAAATCTTTTGCCACAAAAACACCATTTTTTACTTAAAAATTGGTTTGCGACATAAAACCGATAATTCCGTAAAAAAATATGTTTTCTCTATCATCAAAAATATTTGGCAAATCAATTAAAATCCTTAGATTTGTATAGAATTTGAAGAAAATGGAAAAATTTTTATCAATCGAAGACATCAAACAACGCTACCCCGATGAATGGGTTTTGTTGGGCAACCCAAGTATCGAAAACACGGCGATTCTCGGCGGTGTTGTCGTTTATCACAGTGCCGACAAACGCGATTTGGTCAAAGGCCGCGACGCTTTGAAAGGTTTTGACCTCTCGACGTGGACATACACGGGTAGTTTTCCTAAAAATAGGCGCGTTTGGTTGGGTATTTATCGTCAAATTCCTAAAAATGACATAGAAGCCACATGACAGAAACTGTAACATTCTTCCGAGAAAGCGACGAAAGCCTCATCATTGTGGATGCCAAAATCAACGGTTCTGTTCTACATTTGGCATTCGATACAGGGGCAACACATACCGTTATTGATTTAACTGCTTTGTTGGTTGCGGGCGTCGAATTACCTAAAAATAAAGAAACTTCTTTATTTGAAACGGCAAACGGTGTATTAGAAGCCCTCGTTTTAAATGTGCCAATAATGAGCTTCGCAAATATCAAACGCCCAAATTTTACGCTCACCACTTACGATTATCTAGCACAAGGTATTTTAACTGATATTGGCGGTGTACTTGGTTTAGATTTTCTGCAAGGCTATAAATTCTGCGTTGATACAGTTAAATATGAATTGTCTTTTACGAAAATTGAATAGTAAACACCCCCTCAGTAAAAAAGCCGTTTCGTTAGCTAACGGGACGGCTTTTTTACAACACATACTGAGGGGCCTAAATCCCTACGCATAAATCGTATCAATCACACTTTTATACTTCTCCAAAATCACACGGCGTTTGAGTTTCATCGTCGGCGTCAACTCCGCATCACTGCCGTCGGCCTTAATCGGTTCCCAATTATCGGCAATAAGTCGGAAGGTTTTGAGTTGTTCAACCTTACTAAAATTAGGGTTAAACTTCTCGATAACTTCTTTATATTTATTTATAACAGGCTGTAAACCAATTACTTCTGCCCTATTTGTCCACGTCACCCCGTTATGCTGACACCAATCTTTCAAGGCTTCTTCGGCAGGAACGATGAGGGCAGAAACGAATTTTTGATTGTCGCCAACGACCATAATTTGCTCGACCAAAAAATGCTCGCGCAGCTTACTTTCAATCGGTGAGGGCGCAACATATTTGCCGCCTGATGTCTTGAACAACTCCTTCTTACGGTCGGTAATTCGCAGCATTTTGACACCGTTGATGTCGTCTAATTTACCAATATCGCCCGTACACATCCACCGTTTTCCATCTATGTATTTGATAACGGCGCGGGTTTCTTCTTCTTTTTTGAAATAACCCATCATCACGTTGTCGCCCGTTGCCAAAATCTCGCCTTCGCCTTCTTTGTAATTGCCGTCCGAAGTGTCAATCATCACCTCAACGCCGTCAATAACGGGGCCGATATAACCTAATTTTGCCATACCTTTCTCAAAACGCGCAATCGCAACACCAGGCGAGAGTTCCGTCATGCCGTACCCTTCGCGTACCTGCACACCCGCCGCCGAAAACGTCCGCGCAATTTTCACAGGACAAGGCGACGCACCGATAATAATGCCTTTCAGTTCACCGCCAAGGGCTTCGCGCCATTTTTTGAAGACAATTTTATCGGCAATCTTCATTTTAAAACCCGCCCAACCCGTATAAACTTTATCGTATTCGTAGTCGTCGGTGAGGCTCAATGCCCAAAAGAAAATTTTTCGTTTCAAGCCTTTGAGTTCCAAACCTTTGTTGTAAATTTTCTCATACACTTTCTCCAAAAGTCGTGGAACGGTCGTAAAAAAATGGGGTTTGACCGCTTGCAAATCGCCGCTTTCGCCGCCCAAATTGTCCACGCCCGTGTACGTCACCTCCGCCCCTGCGTACATATACGCGTATGAACACGTCCGTTCAAAAATATGGTTCAACGGCAGAAAACTCAACCCGCGTTCACCCGCTCGAATCGGAATAATCGGCATGACGGCCTTAATGTTCGACACAATGTTTTTATGGCTCAACATGACGCCTTTCGGTTGTCCTGTCGTGCCAGATGTGTAAATAATTGTCGCCAAATCATCAGGTAGAATTGTTGCTTTGATGCGGTCAACTTCGGCTTGTAAAGCCGCGTCGGTGTGCCAAATTGTTTCCCAAAAATCAACATTTGACGTTTTATCAAATGTGTAAATATTTAATAGTGAAGGAATTGCAGATTTAGCGCATTGCACTTTTTTCAAAACCGACCCCTCAGTATCATCGCCTACAAAACAGTATTTTACGGCTGCTTCGTGAAAAATATACTCATATTCGGCAGGGCTAATTGTCGGATAAACGGGCACATTGATGACGCCAATTTGCGCCATGCCTAAATCCAAAATTGTCCATTCTGGCCGATTTTTAACGGAAACAAGGCCAATTGTGTCGCCCCGTTTCAGTCCGAGTGCGAGCAATCCGCAACTCACTTGATTGGCCAATTCGATGATGCGTTCTGTGGAATAAGAAGCCAAATTTTGCCCATTGTGGCGATAACTGAACGCTTTTTCTTGCGGGAAATGCGTTTGTTGATAGTCAATAAAATCAAAAATACGTGTTGGATTTTCCATGTTGCGATGCGTCAATAAATTATAAGTAAAAAAGATGTATAAAGTTAGTTTCTATAAAAACGCATGAATGTATTTTAATAAATTAAAACGACAAAATTAAGCAATACTATTTTTTAAAATATAACTGATGTTACGCAATGGGCCACTGATTAGACTGATACGACTGATTTACACATGATTTTTTCCATAAGCGTTTTGTTTAAAAAGAAATCCTTTTAAATCAGTTGTATCCCTCAAATCAGTGTGCTATTTTAGCCGCTTGCGTAACATGGGGATATAAAATAGGCCCCTCAGTATTTTGGGCATTTTGAGCCGATTTTGAACATTAAAAAGCCATTCCGCAACTAACGAAATGGCTTTTTTAATGTTTAAAATCGACTAATTATTTCTTAAAAATCCCATTCACACTTATCTCAAAATCAGCCAAAACAGGTGCTGCTGAACAAATATCGTCTTCAAAACGCACCGTAATTTGACTTGGTGAGGTAAAGACATATAGCATTTTTTGTTCTGGAAAAATATGCCACAGCACTTGAACGCCCGCCTTAAAATATTCCAAAACTTTGTTATTGACAACGTTAATTCGGTCGTTTGGTGAAATAATTTCAGCAACGAAAAGTGGTACAGATTCGGCCTCTTCGATTTGTTGCGCTCGCGTCCAAAACGAAAAATTGGGCTTCCGAAATTGAGTAGCCGAAGTCCAAACTTCAACTTCGGGAGCAATTATACCATCTTGCGCATAAGCAGTCGTGTGTACGAAAGCTCTAAAAATAGTGTCAAAAATGCGCATGTCTTTTTTCTTAAATGATTCTCTTTTTTCAACAATGCCGTTGTTAAATTCGTACTTCACGCCTTTGCCACCTTCTCGATATTTTTTCAAAAAAATGGTCAACGAAATGCGGCGTGGCAATTCGGTTTGTGCATCAAGTGGTTTCACTCGTTTTTCGGCAATTGTTGCTGTCATAACCCTAATTTTTTGACAAAATTAAGGTTTTAATTAGACATTCAAAATGATTATTTAAAAAAATGCCCCCCTCCGTAAAAAAGGGCTTCAATCGAATTATGTCTTTTTTTTTAGCAACGTCCTACTAATAATTTTTATTACTTGCGAAATCTATGTATATTTACCCACATTTCGCAGCTAATAAAATTTATTGTCCGCGAAATGTGGGTCAAATTATATACATTTCGCAGCTAATAAAAGTAATATCATGAAAAAAATACCACTTATCGGCAGATTTGAAGAGAGAAAAATATTAGAAAATGCCTTAGGATCGCCCAAAGCGGAGATGGTTTCGCTCATTGGTAGAAGGCGTGTCGGTAAGACGTTTTTGGTCAAATCTGTCTATAATACCAAGATTGATTTTGAAATAACAGGCATTCAACACGCGACTAGTCGAGAGCAATTGCGTAATTTTATGCAGCAAATCGCCAAATATGCAGGAGAAAATTTCCCAGTAACAGAGCCAAAAGACTGGTTAGAAGCCTTTTATTTGCTTTCCAAGTTTTTGGAAGGCAAGAAAAAAAAAGGAAAAGGCGTCATTTTTCTTGATGAATTGCCGTGGTTGGCCACGCATAAATCGGGTTTTTTGAAAGGTTTAGGCTGGTTTTGGAACAGTTGGGCGGTCAATAAAGACATTGTATTGGTCGTTTGTGGTTCGGCGGCTTCGTGGATGATAAAAAACATAGTGCATGACAAAGGTGGTTTACACAACCGTATTACGAAACGTATTTACCTAAAACCCTTCAATTTGCTAGAGACAGAGCAGTTTTTCAAAGCAAAAAAAATCAATTTCGACCGCTATCAAATTTTACATCTTTACATGGCACTTGGCGGCGTTCCTCATTATTTGGAGGACGTGGAAGGCGGCAAGAGTACCGCTCAAAATATAGATGCGATTTGTTTCTCGGAAAATGGCCTCTTATATGACGAATTTTCAAAACTTTATGCGTCGCTTTTCGACAATTCAGACGCCCACGTAAAGATTGTACGGGCCTTGGCGAGTAAGCAAAAAGGGCTAACACGCGCCGAAATTGTGCAAATTACGCGTTTGTCAGAAGGTGGTGGCATTTCTACTACCCTTGAAGAATTGATGCACTCGGGGTTTATTTCTCTCTATTTGCCTTTTGAAAAAAAGAAAAAAGACAGCTTATACCGCTTAACGGATGAATTTTCCTTGTTTTATTTTCAATTTATGGAAAAAAATCGCCTTAGTGGCCCAAATATTTGGCAGCAAATGAGTCAAACGCAAGCTTATATTAGTTGGGCTGGTTATGCGTATGAGAATATTTGCTTCAAACACATCGCTCAAATCAAAAAAGCACTCGGTATTGCGGGCGTATATGCCACAACTTCCTCCTACCTAAAAAAAGGGGATGCCGAAGCAGAGGGTATTCAACTTGACCTAATTATTGACCGCAACGACCACGTTATTAATGTCTGCGAAATCAAGTTTTACAGTGCGGCATTGACAATTGACAAGGCAACTGCTCTCGATTATCGCAACAAAGTAGCCGCGTTTAAAGAAGCAACGCAAACCCGCAAACAAGTATTTTTGACCATGATAACCACTTTTGGCGTAAAACAAAACGCTTACAGCCTCGGATTAGTAGATGCCGAATTGACAATGGATGAATTGTTTGAAAAAAATTGAATCTAAGGTGCATTTATACCCCCTCAGTATAAAACCGTTTTTACGCTAAAATTCACTAAAAATTATAATTTCTGCACTACCTTTGTGGCCTCATTTGGGGTGCTTTCAGAATGATGAATTTTAAATACTTATCATTCATCATTCAAAAGAAAGCTGAGATTATACCCATCGAACCTGAACGGGTCATGCCGTCGAGGAAAATGAGTTTCGCTTATTCTACGTTGCCGTCAGCGTAGGTAATCAAGATTCTTTCGAGGGTATTTTTACTGGAAAAAGCGACTTGTCCCTAACATTTCGCGCATTTTTTCACTGAAAATACTATTTTCAAATGTTTTTATTCGTTATTGGTTATTCGTTATTGATTACTGGTTATTGGTTAGCCACTCATCATTTTCAGCCGTTAGTTGCTCAATTAAATCGGCTCTGCCCTACTCAATCGCGCTCAAATCGCGCACTTTTCACTTTTCACTTTTCACTTTTCACTCTTTTACTCCCCCTCAGTATCACGGCTCAAAATGCCGTTTCTAGGCCCGTTGACACGTTAAAAATCGTTGATTTACAACAAGTTACGGTGACCGCAACAATGGCAACGGCGGCAACACCTATGACGTTTACAAACCTCAACAAAGAGCAAATTCGCCGTTCTGATTTCGGCCAAGACGTGCCGTTTCTCTTAAAAACGACCCCCTCAGTAGTTGAGACGTCAGATGCAGGCGGCGGCATCGGCTACACGGGTTTGCGGATTCGCGGCTCGGATGCGACGCGCACGAACATCACTGTTGACGGCATTCCGTTGAACGACGCCGAAAGTCAAAGCGTTTATTGGGTTAATATGCCCGACTTTGCGGCATCAACGTCGCTGATTCAAATTCAACGCGGCGTCGGCACTTCAACGAACGGCGCGGGGGCTTTCGGGGCAACTATTAACTTGATTACCAATGGTTTACGCAGTAAAAAATACCTGAATTACACAGGTGGCGTAGGCTCTTTTGGCACGTTTCGCAACGCAATTTCGGCGGGAACGGGCTTGATAAATCATAAATTTTCGGTAGATTTCAAGCTATCATCTATAAAATCTGACGGCTACGTTGACCGTGCGGCATCGGATTTACAGTCGTTGTATTTGTCGGGTTTATATTTGTTTAAACACGGTTCGTTGAAACTCAAACTGATGTCGGGCAAGGAAAAAACGTATCAAAGTTGGTATGGCATTCCTGCCGCTTACTTGGATTCTTTGCGGACATATAACCCTGCGGGAACGGAAAAATCGGATGCACCTTATCCGAATCAAACGGATAATTATCAGCAAACACACGTGCATTTGGTTTATAATCAACAATTTACAGATAATTGGCGAGGTAATATGTCTTTGCACTACACCAAGGGCAATGGCTATTACGAAGAATATAAAGCCAATCAAAAACTGAATAAAATCAGCAATATGTTACCAAAAGACACGACCGATTTGGTGCGTCAATTGTGGTTAAACAATGATTTTTACGGGGTCATTGCTTCCGCAACTTATGAAAAAAATGGTTTGGAATGGACAACGGGCGGTGGTTTTAATCAATACGACGGCTATCATTTCGGGAATATTACGTGGTATAAAACCTTGAAAACCAGTAGTTTAGATTTCAAACCCGTTGAGTTTTATAGAAGCGTTGCTCAAAAAACAGATGTTAACGTTTATTCAAAATTGAATGCGCCGATTACCCGTGAATTGAATGGTTTTGTGGATATTCAATTGCGTACAATTAATTATACGACTTCGGGTATTGACCGCCGAAAACGCGACATTTCAAGAGCCGTTAATTACACCTTTTTTAACCCAAAAATCGGCTTGAACTACGTTTATACTGAGGGGTCTAAATTTTACGCGTCGTTTGCCGTTGCCAATCGAGAACCGAATCGAAATGACCTAACGGACGCTGAATTAACGAATTTACCCGTTTCGGAACGCCTTTTAAATACCGAAATTGGTTGGAAAGGGCAATTTAAAACCGCTAGTTTTGGGGCGAATTTTTACCACATGAATTATAAAAACCAATTAGCCGTTACGGGGCAAATTAATGATGTAGGTGAGCAAATAAGAGCGAATGTCACCGATAGTTATCGGACGGGCATTGAATTAGAAGCAGCAGTTCAACTCTCTAATCAATTGATTGTCAATGTGAATGCCACTTTTTCTCAAAATAAAATTCGTAACTTTGTTGAAAAAATAGACAATTGGGATACAGGCGCGCAAGACGTTTTTAATCGGGCAACAACTGATTTGGCGTTGTCGCCAAACGCTATTTTTAATGCTGAATTGAGGTATTCGGTTTTTAAAAACGATAAATCCGAACTAAGTTTGACCCCCTCAGTAAAATACGTCGGACGGCAGTTTTTGGACAATAGTGGCAACGAAAACACCGTTTTGAGCGCGTTTAATTACACCAATTTTCAAGTATTTTACACAACGAAAGGCAATAAAACGTTTAAGTCTATCACAGCTAAATTGTTGATTGCCAATGTGTTGAGTCAAAAATATGTGAACAATGGTTGGACATATCGTTTTTCGTCGCCCAATTATAACCCGCGTCCCGATGATGCATACGCTCGAAGTGAAGGACGCGATGTCTATAATTTATCAGGCTTTTTTCCGCAAGCAGGACGGCATTTTCTGTTAGGCTTATCGCTTGATTTTTAAACGTATCGGAGCATTTTACGCACTGTTTACGCTCCAAATGCGTGCGAGGAAGGTTTCTTTTAGGGGCGAGCGTATTTTGGATTAAAAAAT
>JAYSRS010000169.1:0-17111 GCA_043720935.1 Saprospiraceae bacterium | reverse complement strand
AAAACAAGCTGCCTCCGATAGATTTTCTCCACGCACGCCTTTTTCGCGCAGCGAAAAACAGTGTGTATGAAAATACGCTTTTATTTATTTCGCATTCCATAAAGCCGATAATTCCGAATAATTTTGTGTGCGTATTGAAATTAAAAGTATTTCAAACAGTTAACTCAAACCAACTTTCAACCAAATCTGCCGTTTTGTCTTCAAAATGAAGGTGTGTAAACTCATTCGTTTTGGCGTTGTATTCATATTCTTTACTCCAAATCGGATGATTTCCAGACAATTCAATCAAGGCATCGCACAATTCGGCGACTTCTTCGTTCGTCATAGTCGGGTGAATGCTCATACGAATCCAGCCAGGTTTGCCCGTCAAATCGCCGCGTGAAATTTGGTCGGTCAAAATTTGGGACACCGTTTGATTGACTTCTAACAAATAATGACCATACGTTCCCGCACACGAGCAGCCGCCTCTAACTTGAATCCCAAAACGGTCGTTGAGCAATTTGACGGCCAAATTAAAATGCAAATTGTCAATATAAAACGAGACAACGCCCAAGCGATTTTGGTGTTTGTCGGCCAAAATATGAATGTCCGTTCGGGCTTTCAATTTGTCAAAAATCAACGCAACCAATTCATGCTCACGGTTTAATATATTGTCAATTCCCATATTTTCCTTAAGTTTGATGCACAACGCCGTCCGAATTGTCTGCAAAAACGGCGGTGTTCCGCCATCTTCGCGCTCCTCAATGTTGTCCACAAAAGCGTGCTGTTGCCAAGGGTTTGTCCATTTTACCGTCCCGCCGCCCGGGTTGTCGGGCACGCGATTGTCGTACAATTTGGCATTGAAAATCAAAATGCCTGCCGAACCCGGCCCACCTAAAAACTTGTGTGGCGAAAAATAAATCGCGTCTAAATCGCCCATGTCAACGTCTTTGGGGTGCATATCAATCGCCACGTAAGGCGCGGAACAGGCAAAATCAACGAAACATAAACCACCCGCTTTGTGCAGCATCGCCGCCATCTCGTGGTAGGGCGTTTCGATGCCCGTGACGTTGGAACAAGCCGTAATTGCGGCGATTTTAACGGGTCGTTCCTTGTATTTTTCCAACAAAACGGCCAAATTTTGTACATCCACCAACCCCTCAGTAGTGGCGGCAATAACGATGACCTCACAAATAGTTTCTATCCATGAGGTTTGATTTGAGTGGTGTTCCATGTGCGTCACAAACACCACGGGGCGTTCTGATGCCTTGATTGGGAGCGCGGAACGGTGTTTTTCGGGAATTCTCAAGCCCAAAATCCGTTGAAATTTGTTGATAACGCCCGTCATGCCCGAGCCATAGCTGATGAGGCAGTCGGTTTTGGCAGCATTGACGTGCCGCTTGATGATGTGTCGGGCGTGGTGATAAGCGAGCGTCGTTGATGTGCCACATACGTTTGTTTCCGTATGCGTATTGGCCACAAAAGGCGCAAATTCAGTCAATAATCGGGCTTCAATCGGCTTGTATTGCCGTCCGCTTGCCGTCCAATCGGCATAGAGAATGCGGCGGCGTCCGTTCGGGCTGTCAAACGTTTGATGTTGGCCGATAATGTTGTCGCGGAAAGGCGCGAAGTGATTTTCCAACGTTTTTGTTGGCGTAATTTGGTTAGATTTAATCGTATTCATGGGGCAAAATTAGGTTTTATATTTTGTTTGTTAAGTAGGTGGACAAATTTATTTAGAAGAACTCTCCGAGGGTTACAAACCCTCGGAGAGTTGCAAGTGATTGATTATCAAAATTTTATGAAATTTAATACCCCTCAGTATTCTTCAAAATAATTTTGTCAAAGCACTTAGTAGAATTAGCAGAAAAAGACAAACACCCTACGATACCCCTCAGTATTTCACCATTTTTTTACGTCAAATACTGAGGGGGTAGCTTTTTGAAAACAGTCTTAAAAAATTTAAAATCTTCCTTACTTTTGCCAAAAATAATGCAGCGATGAGTCCAAATAAAATCCACCGTCAGGCCCGAGAAACAGAGCAAAAAGCCCTCGAAGTCAACTTAGACGATAAAATTTACGGCACTTTTGCCGAAATCGGCGCGGGTCAAGAGGTTGCCCGCCACTTTTTCCAAGTCGGTGCGGCGGCAGGAACGATTGCCAAAACAATGTCTGCCTATGACAAAACGGTGTCAGATGAAGTCTATGGCGTCGAGCCTGGCGGTCGCTACGTGTGCGAGAACCGCTTATATAAGATGTTGAACCACGAGTTTGATTTGATGGAAGACCGATTGCGACATGACCGTCCGAAACAAAATTTTTTCGTTTTTGCCGACACTGTGGCCGCGATTAATTTCACTAAAACCATCAGTGGCGAAGGTTGGTTAGGCGTTCGTTTTCAGCTCACACCCGCTTCAAAACCCAATGATTTGGTGGTTCATGTGCGGATGCTCGACGGCGAAAATCGGTTGCAGCAACAAGCGATTGGTGTCCTTGGTGTGAACATGATTTATAGCATTTATCGCTACCAAAATAACGTAGAAATATTGTTGCAAAGCCTTATGGACAGTCTCCATGGGCGTATTTCGATTGATATGGTACGACTGACAGGGCCTAATTTTTCGGATATTGACAACCGTTTGTTGAGCCTTTGGTTGATAAAACACAAAATGTCAGACGTAGCGATTTTTGGCCCCGACAAGCGCAATTTGCAAGCGGGTGAATTTTTGTATCGCAAAAATTTATTAGTCGTTCGCGGTTCATTTCGACCCGTTACGATGGTCAACGAAGACATGATTCGGACAAGCTGGGAGCAATTTCGCGCTGAATCTGAAATTGACGCTAAACGCAGTTTTATGATGACAGAAATCACGCTCGACAATTTACTGTTAGAAGGTGGTCTCGACGAGCAAGATTTTCTCGACCGTGCCGATTTACTCTGCGCTTTAGGCCAAACGGTAATGGTGACAAATTGCGAGCAGCATCAAAAATTAATCAACTATTTGGCGGATTATAAAATTCCAAAATTAGGGCTAGTTGTGGGCGTAAAACAATTGTTGGACACCATCAACGAAAAATACTACAACAACCTAGATGGTCGCCTTTTGACCGCTTTTGGCGAATTATTTACGCGAAACGTCAAGGTTTACGTCTATCCTATCCTTCAAGAAGGCTCAAAAGAGAACATGACAGCGCAAAACATGCCCGTTCCTGATGGCGCAAAATTCCTGTATCGCCATTTGGTTGAGTCCAAACACATTGAAGATATTGTTAATTATCATCCTGAATATTTGCACATTTATTCGACGCAAGTTTTGAAAATGATTAAGCACGACGAAGAAGGTTGGGACGCCCTCGTGCCTGAAAAAGTGGCTAAATTGATTCGTGAAAAATGCTTATTTGGCTTCCCCGCGCAGTCTCTGAAATTTGAATATTAAAAAAGCGATGGCACACTGATTGGGCATATACGACTGATTTGCACTGATTTTTTCTGTAAGCGTTGTATTAAAAAATCCTTTTAAATCAGTCGTATCTACCCAATCAGTGTGCCATTTTAGTCGCTTGTGCAACATAAACTTGAAATTTTAAATCTTCTAATAAATCGCCTTGCTTCTGCGTTATTAAAGCAAGGCGACTTTGCTTTAAAACGACTTTATCACACTAGAAATTGACAATGAAAAAAATAATTACTGCTAGCCTATTGGCGTTTTCATGCCCATTTTCCTTGATTTTTGCCCAAAATGACCTCAAAATTGGTCAATGGCGCACTCATTTTCCTTACCGAACAGGTTTGAGCGTGGCGACTTCAACCGACGCCGTTTATTGGGCCACAGGGTTGTCTATTTTGAAAATGTCGAAAGCTGATTTGAGCGTTGAGCGGCTCGATAAACTGAACAGTTTAAACGACATTGGCGCGCAACTCGTGCGTTACAATGCGACGTCAAAAACCTTGTTGGTAGCCTACAAAAACAACAATATTGACCTCGTTCGGACGGAAGGTGGCGCAACCTTGAACATCTCCGACATAAAAAACAACATCAATATTACGGGCGATAAAACCATCTATAACGCGATTTTTAATGGCGATACGGCGTTTTTGGCCTGCGGTTTTGGCGTTTCGAGGCTCAATTTAAAGCGTGGTGAGTTCATTTCTACCACTTTTACAAAGCTAAAAACCTTTGGTGTTGCCCTTTTTGACGGTAAAATATGGGCCGCTACTGAGGGGGGTATTTACACCGTACCGAACGATGCAAAATTGAATATTTTGGACTTTAAGATATGGAAAAAAATGGATGTCGTCGATGGTTTTCCTGCCGCCTACGCGTCAAGAGCGATTACTGTTTTTAACGGGAAATTGTACTTTGATATTGACGATAAATTAAACGTGTTAAATCCAAATGGCCCTCTCAGTATAGCGACTGAAAATGGGTTTTCCATCAAATATTTGGCCGAAGGAGGTCGGAATTTGCTTGTTGGATGGGCATGTAAAGGCAATTGCAACGGAAAAGTGACCTTAATTGATAAAAATGGCGTCGCTAAACCCCTTGTTGGCGGTGGCGTCAATCGCCCGACGGACGGCGTAGAAGATGCTGAAGGCCGCGTGTGGTTAGGCGACGAATACAACGGGTATCGCTTCCTCGCACGAGCAACGGATGGGCAATGTACGGTCGTGGAATTTGACTCACCTTACTCTTCAAAATCGAGCGCGATTGCGGCAAATGATACGTCGGTTTGGGTCGCTTTTGACAGGTTAAATGGCATCAATGCCGCCGATTTGCGGGAAGGTTTTGCGTCGCTGAAAAATGCTAAGTGGTTGAATTACAACGGTTTCAACCCAGATTATCAAGATGGACTAGATGCCAATTGCGTAGCGATTCACCCAAAGGATGGACGGGCTTTTGTGGGGACTTACGGCAGAGGTTTGTATGAAATAAAAGACAATAAAATTCAAAAACGCCATGATGCGTCGAATACTGGCGGCGTGATTCAAGCGGGTGTAGCAGACCCTGGCCGACAACGAATTGCAGGAATGGCTTTTGACACAAAGGGCAATTTATGGTTGGCCAATAATGAAGGGGCAAATGCCTTAATTGTCTTGAAATCGGACGGAAAATGGACAAAAATGTCGCCAATTCCTAGCCGCTCGGTGCATCAAGTCGTGGTGGACGGCGCGGGTTTTAAATGGCTAATCGTCAAAGGCTCGCAGTCGGGCATCATTGTTTTTGACGAAGGTAAAAACATTGATGACCCAACCGATGACCGCGTTCGATTGATTGATAACAGTAATTTTCCGAAGGAATTGCAAAACGCTGGCATTCAATGCCTCGCAACCGACCTCAACGGAGCGGTTTGGGTGGGTACAACAAACGGTGTAGCAGTTTTTGAATGCGGTAGCGACCCGTTTAGGACGGCTTGTGCAGGACGTTTGGTGGTCGCTTCGTTGAGCAATATTAGCGAATATTTGTTGCGCGAAAAGCTCGTCAGTAGCATTGCAATTGACGGCGCGAACCGCAAATGGTTCGGTACGACGAGCGGCTTATTCGTCACTTCTGCCGATGGGCGCGAGGAAATTGCCAAATTTAATACGGAAAATAGCCCTTTGCCAAGTAATAACATCACCGCATTGGCCGTCAGACCTAACGGCGAGGTTTTTGTCGGCACTTCTGACGGTTTGATGAGCTTCCGAAGTGACGCTACAGAGGGGGGTACTTTCAACAAACCCGAAGACCAAATTATTGCTTTCCCTAATCCCGTTCGGCCTGATTATCAAGGCATTATCGCTATAAAAGGCTTTGCACGGGATGCCAATGTCAAAGTTACGGACGCCAACGGCAGCATCGTTTTTGAAACAAAAGCGTTCGGTGGCCAAGCAATCTGGGATGGAAAAGACTTCAATGGACGCCGCGTTTCAACAGGTGTTTATTTCGTTTTGGCCACAAATACACGGAATTTGGATGCGCCAGAAGCAATTGTGACTAAAATTTTGGTGGTGGGGCAATAAGAGGGATTTCAAATTTTAGATGCCAAATTTTAGGTTTTACCGCAGAATTAAAATTTGAAATTTACACCCCTCAGTATTTTAGTCAAAAATCGAAGAAAAAGGGCTTAAAACGTGCTTTTTTCAAAGAAAACTGTATTTTTGTAAAAAAAATAGAGACTAATGATAATCGCTAATCCATTGTATGACGTTGTTTTCAAATATCTTTAGAGGATTTGGACATCGCCAAAGAATTCCTCTCAACGATTTTGAAAGAGGAAATTCTGTATGTCGAACCCAAACTGCAAGAAACGGTAACGGAAGTATCAGCCGACGGCGATATTCGTATCAGTCAGCCGGTTTGATTCCAAAGTAACGAGTTATGTCATTCAAGTCCGTCTTTTACCACCCGAAGCGCAAACAAAACTTGAACGGATTTTGCAGATTTTCAATCCAAAATTCAAGACAAAAGATAGGCATAGATTGAATTTTACGGGTAATACAGAAGAGCCTATCGTCCAAAAAATGCTCAATCGCCTACAACGCGCTGTTGCGGACGAGGAGTTGCGGCGCAATATGGATGTTGAAGATGAGGTGTATCGAATATTAGAACGAGAAACAAAAAAGGCTGCTGATGAAGCAAGAGAAGCAGCCGAAGCCGAAGCTACCAAAGCGATGAATGCAATTATCGCTGAAAAAAATGAGAAAATTGCTGCAAAAGACCAAGCTATTTCAGAAAAAGACCAAGCTATTTCGGAAAAAGACCAAGCTATTTCAGAAAAAGATAAATTGCTCGATACGGAACGGCAAAGAGTAAAAGCGTTGTTGCAACAATTGGCAGAATTGCAACAACAAACAAAAAAATAATATTTTTTCACCATAACGACTACAAAAAATAGACCCCTCAGTACGCAAATACTGAGGGGTCTATTTTTTAGTTTACTGTGAAACATTTTAATCCGCAGACAACTGCAAATACTTCAAAAATTCACTTTTTTTCGCTTCATCCTTGAAAACACCTCCATAATAAGCCGTTACAGTACTGCTATTTACATCTTGAACGCCGCGTGAAGAGACGCACAAGTGCTTGGCATCAATTACAATCGCCACGTCTTCCGTACCCAAAATATCACGAAGTTCATGAGCAATCTGCACCGTTAAACGCTCCTGAACTTGCGGACGCTTGGCAAAATACTGAACAATTCGGTTGAGTTTTGACAAGCCAATCACTCTTCCGCCCGAAATATAAGCCACGTGAGCGCGACCGATAATCGGCACAAAATGGTGTTCGCAATTAGAATAAAACGTGATGTCTTTTTCCACAAGCATATCAGCATAACGGTACTTATTGTCAAACAAGGCCACTTTTGGCTTGTTGGCAGGGTTCAAACCGCTAAAAACCTCCTTAATGTACATTTTAGCCACGCGGTGCGGCGTGCCTTTTAGTGAGTCATCAGTCAAATCAAGGCCCATCGTGTGCATGATTTGCCTAAAATGATACTCAATTTTTTCCATTTTTTCGGCATCACTCATGCGAAAAGCATCGGCATGCATGGGCGTCTCAATGGAAGTCATGATGTGGTCGTCACCGATTTCATCGTCCGTAAAAGTTAGCGTATCGTTGAACTCATATTGGGTATTCAACAAAATTTCGCTCGGTTTCATATAGTCTAATTTTTAATTGTAAACGATTATCCAGTTGCGCTTTCAATATGTCGTAAATCACGATAGCAATATTTTCCGCACTGGGATTCAAATTCTGAAATTCTTGTGTGTCTAAATTCAGATTTTTATGGTCAAATTTATCAAGCACGTGCATTTTTATCACGTCACTCAATACTTTCATGTCTATCACATAACCCGTTTCTTCGTCAACTTCGCCAATTACCTGAACAATCAGTTCGTAATTGTGTCCGTGATAATTCAGATTATTGCACTTGCCATAAACCCGTTCATTGCGCTCATCCGACCAATTAGGATTGTGCAAACGGTGTGCAGCGTTGAAGTGTTCCTTCCGAAACACCGCTACTTTTCGGTTTTCCATTGCTGAAAAGTTTAAATTTTACGAAAAAATGTGCAGGAATTGGTAAAAAACCAAGATTTGGAATTGTTTTGTTGCAATAGACACCTTGTCTCTCTTTTGCGAACCTCCAACTCTCAATGCTTTGCTTTTATCTCCATGATTGTTACGCGCGCTGAGGTGTCATCAGAAAGTTTGTCTGCAACACACGCTCAACCGTCAAGCTATTAGTACCATTAGCTTTAAGGCGTCATTTAGATTTTTAAATGTTGTGCAATTGTAAAGCGGGCGTCAAACCGCGTTTGTAACGTCATTGATTTGATAATTGCGTTAAAATAGCACAAACGTAAGTATAGTGAAATACAACGGTCTATAAACAGCGTTTTGATAAATTAGTTGTAAGACTTCTCATCTTATTTTGTTTATCTTGCACAGTGAATAGTTTGAAGTAAGTCACGTTGAATAAACAGGATTGCTTGAAAATGGTTGTAAATTCGAAAAAAAATAATAGTTAATAATACAAACTGTTTTAAAGTACCCCCTCAGTAAATTGCCTTACAAACGGACGTTTGTAAGGCAATTCCACTTAAAAGTATTGATTTCATGTCAATAAGGTCTTTTTGCGGGGTCTTGCCGCGTGTCCCCAAAATCAACAATTGTAAGCGTTGTACCAACTAGCCGATAGTACATTTGTTTATGCTTATCTAATTTTAAAATCATAACGTTTTTAGCACTAGACGATATGCGCCCTGCGGTGAGTCCATGCACAATTTGGTCAATTCGTTTATAAACCAAATGAGCAAAATTTTCGGCTGTTTGAGTAGAATATTGCGTTTGCAAATAATCTGTAATTGCATCAAAAGTTTTATCAGCCGCTTTGTTCCATTTTATTTTTTAAACCATTTGGCGTGTTTTGTTTTCATCACTTCATGATCAATAAGATTAGCAGGGTCGTAACTTTCTTCAATTGATTTATTCAAACGCACCTGCTGCTCAATCGGGAGGTCGTCCCACCAATCGGTTTGCGTCGCTTCAAACGCTTCTTTCATCATTTTATGAAGTTTCAGAAGTAACGCGTCGTCATACGTTTGAGATAACATTTCAAACATTTCTACTTTTATTGCTAAGCCATTCATTATTTTTTATTTTAAAAGTCTTGAAAATACGTTTGTAACGTCTTGATTTCGTTGACAAAGATATAGTGTTTTTGTAAAAGCGCAAAATACTGAGGGGGTGCTTTTTAATGAATTGTATTTGTATCAAGTATATGTTTCTCGACTTTGGGTTGATGTGTATTGCCAATCAAAACGAATAAATTGGTTTGCGTTTTCGATTTAAAAACAAAATCTCTCTTCTCATTTCTAATGTACGTATTTTTAATAATATTGAGATTTTTATCCAAATATGCTTCAAAACACCAATTGTGATCATGACTTGCAAACATTTCCGTCAGTATATGTTGTCCAGTTTTATCCAGTACACTTAAATAATATTTGCAATCAGAACTACGCCCCATGAAACTCCGTGAATAAAAAATAAGATAATGCGCTTCCAATTCAATCTGTGCAACGGGGCTATTAACAAAAAAACCGCGGTCAGCAACGAGAAACTCATTTGTTGCAGCCTTATATTCATCTTCTTTATTATAATTTCCTCGCGCACTATTGGGCAAGTATTTTTTAAATATAGTATTGACATTGCGCGTTTCAGCACTGTCTTGATAGATTTCAGGTTTATTTTTAATAGTCTTTATCATCTGTTTGAGTGATACATCAAACGGCAAGTTTTTTTTAGGAAACAGTTTCAAAAAAGTGGCGAAACTTGTATCTTGCTTTACTACCGTTCCTCGCGTGTGAAATGCGAGAAAAATAATTGCGAAAGCCATTGGTAGAAAAAATAATCTCTTCATTGAATAAGTTGTATTTGAAAATACTTTAAAATGAAATGTAACGTACTAGCAAATGTAAACTATATTTAAGGAAAGAAGTCAATTTTAACAATCGGAATAAACATAAAAAAAACCTCGCTGCCTTTTCAAGCAACGAGGTCTCCATTATATAAACTCAAACTTTAAATTACTTCCTTCGTTTCGACGGCGCGTTTTGCTTCGTCTGCTTTTGATTTCAAATACCACCGATTAGCGGCTTTCATCAATGATTTCAAGGCATTTTCGTTTGCATCACGCATTTTGACCGTCATATCGGCGTTTTTGCCCGTCATGGTCATTTTCATTTCTGCAAATTCAGGATTTTGCATCCCCTCAGTATGCGCAAATATTTGACCAAAGTTGGCATAAATTCCGAGAATGTTTTTATTTAATATATCTTTAACATCTGCATTTAGACCACCGCCCGTTTTGAGGGTATTAACCGTTGCCGCATCACCTACGAAGACCACATCATCCACGAAAGCGAGCTTGCCTTTTTCGACATATTCGCTCGACAACATATCGGCTGCACCCGCAAATTGATACACATCATTACCTTCAGAAACCAAGGCTTTTTGAGCCACCAAATAGTTCACCAATTTGAGCATCGCTGCCTTATCTTGCAATTTGAAACCCATCATGCCCGTCCATTTTTTATCGCCCGAGTGTGGAGAAGCTGACACGACCATATCGCCACCAAATGCTTTAAAAACATCATCTGTATTGAAGGCTTCGTCACCTTTACCCATTTCCAAAGCCGCCTTGAATTGCGGGTTTGTATTAATGATTTCTTTGATACCTTTCACATCCAAAGCGATCGTCATTGCGAAGCCTAAGTTATTGCCTTTCAGATACTTAGAAAAATCTGTCTTGACATTATCCTTGAACATCAAGCCCCATTGCTTCCGCAAATCAGCGTTAATTTGATAGTCAGATTTAGAAATAATTTGACCATTTTCAAAGTCAGAATACCCCGTTGCGTAGTTACCTTTCAACGATTTTGGGTCGAGATTCATCATCCCTGCACCCGCCTTTGCTTGCGGGTCGTCGGCGATTTTGTCGAACGACATATACGAATAAATGTCGTGCTTTGTGCCAAACAATTTGCCGAATTGTTCATTTTTTGCGATGCTTTCTTCGGCTTTTATCTTGAAGTACTTGGTAAAATCCCCCCCCTCAGTATAAGCACCAATTATGGCCATTTTATCGTTCCAAGCAACGACGCCACGGCTGTCATGCGTCCGTGAGAAACGGCTGTCATCGTCATCAGCGAGCGTAGCCGTTTCCGCTTTTGGCGACGAAATGATGTATTTGATGCCATCTTTCGTTTCGATTTTGGCGTCTTTGCTACTGTTTTTCAACATCGTTTCAAAATCCGAAGCGTTTGACAAGGACATCAAAGCCGTCATGCCACCGTCGTTTTGCGTAGGATTTGACAACGAATAATCTTGAACAATATAGACGTTTTTCGTGAAATCTACGCCCGATTTACGCGGGTCGCGGAGGATGTCGGTCATTGCGGCATTGTCCGTTTTGGCACTGTCCACCATCGCTTTATAAAAATCCATCTGTTTAACGGATTCAAAATCCGCTTTTGGGAACAAACTAGGGACATTAATCGCCGTCACCGACACGGCATCTTTGGGGATTGCTTTGGACGCGTCGTCCAAGTTTGCGGTTTTGTTGCAGCTTGCCAAAAGGAGCAAACCCAAGGCAACCGATGTGATATTTTTGAAGTACGCTTTCATATTATTAAGGCGTTTAAAAATTTTAAGAATGATTGATTGTAAAGTTGATTGCTCAAAACGTTAAAAATACTGAGGGGTCTCTTTCAGAAGTTTGCAAAAAATAAACCATCCTCACTATTGCGTTTCGTTTTATGGGGAGATAACGCAAAGATGTGGTTTAAAATTCCCGCCTCGTTCGGTTGATAGATTAAGGCGTGGAAATGTCCGACAAACGGAAAAGTCCATCCGACAGTTCGCCGAATGGACTTTTCTATAAGGTAGAGACGGAGTAGGCTCTGTGTAGCTATAATTCAATGCTTACGGAGCTTGCCCCGTCGCTACCTTCTAAAACCGCCAACTCAAATACACATTCGCTGGCCCTAAGAAACTCGTATTAGAATTATTAACGCGTCTAATGGTTTTATCAAATTGCGGATTTGCCGTAAATTTTATCGTTTGCTCACCTTGAAAATTGAGAAATTGGAGATTCATTTCGCTGCCAATGCTCGCACGGTCGGTAAAATCCCACCGAATGCCCATCATTAAGCCGACGCCTTTAGTCCAACCGATGGTTTTATCCACAATTTGGTCAACACCCGAATCTGAATACAAGCGTTTTTGGTTGTTTTGGAGAATGGCATCCACACCAAAAAACCACTTAAAATTGTCGCCCAAGTCGCGTTGAAATTCAAAACCCAAACGGGCATTGAATGATGTGGTGTCGGTTTGCTTTAAATCGGCGAAGCCACCGATAGTTTCTTCCCGTCGGTCGAAAATACCACCTAAACCCAAGCGAATTGTGCCAGTTTTGTCGCTCTTTGTAGATAAACGGTATTTGTAAGCGGCAAAATAAGGCGAGGCTTTATAAGGCTCTCCGTCTTTAACCAAGCCAAAAACGCGGAATAGTTGGTTGGCAAACGCCCCCGCTTCCAACTGCAGTTCATGATGGTACGTCATGCGAGGCTTGCGGATTTTAGGTGGCTGTGGTGGTCGTTCGACGGGTTTTTCGGCAACATAAGGCCGTTCGGGCGTTGTCTCTCTTTCAGGAACTGATTGCTTTTCAGATGCACCCGCAGGGGCTTGATTTTTTTTAACGTCGCGCTGAATACTTTTCAACAAATCTTCCTCAATTGGAGGGATTGTGTCAGTTTTGATAGCGATTTTCTCCGCTTTCTCGGCGGCTTTTTGTTGCACTTCACGCTTAATTTGAGCCGATAAAGAGGACATTGCTAATGTGCAAATGAGCAACAGCAGAGCGGTGTTTCGAGTTTTTTTCATTGACAAGTGTTTTAGATTTAAGTCAAAAAAAGTTTAAAAAGTGATGAAGGAATGCGTTGAATCTAGCCACATAGATACGCCTTTTTTACGAAAACAAAATAATTAGCACGTTTAAATACATATTTTCAAAAAAAATGAAAATTGACTGAACAAAATCCCTTTGTTTGGTCTTTAAAGGGTTACTTTGTGCAACGCCCAACTAAAACAGTATTTTCTCAAAATCAAACTTTATTTCGCTATGCAAGACATTATCAAAAAAGCACATCTCGTTATTTACCGCATTCGGCAACGTGGTTTGGAGGTTTTTTTAGTCAATCACGACCTTGAAGGCGACGATTGGCATCTGCCACAAGCCCCAATTTCGCAGATGAACAACACGTCTATCGAACTCGACCCCGTTGAAAAAGATGGCGAGCACCACCGCGCAATTGCCGTTGAAGGTGACTGGCACGACATTCCGTCGCTCAAAGGCTTGGTCAAGCAAGACATTAAATTTGTTGCTGATAAAGTGTTTGATGAACTCGAAAAACACGGCTCGTATTTCGTCGTGAAAGACGCGTTTAAAAAAATTATGCCACAACAATACGCGTTTTTAAGCGAGTTAAAAGAGATTATTTCAGAAAAAAACAGCGTACAAGATTTGTAATCAAATGATAATCAATGATTTAAATATTCTTTACTTATAATTTATCGCTCATTATTCATCATTCCTCATTTCCTTGATGTATTTTCGCGCCGTAATTTGTCATTAAATAGTAAAAAAATAATTTATATCATGCGTATCCACAAGGAAGGATTTTTGATTTTGCTCGGCACAGCCGTTGTTTTGACCGTTTTATGCGGCGTAACTTTCTGGTTGGCTCCCTCAGTATTTCCCTATTTAGCGGCCTTATCCATCGCTTTTTTTATCTTAATTTTACAATTTTTCAGAAATCCTGTTAGAAAAATTGAAGAAAAGAACGATAAACTCGTCTATGCGCCCGCCGACGGCAAAGTCGTTGTAATTGAAGAAACCACCGAATCCGAGTTTTTCAACGATCGCCGTGTACAAGTTTCTATCTTCATGTCACCCATCAATGTCCACGTTAATCGCAACCCGATTTCGGGCATGATTAAATATTTTCGTTACCACGAAGGCAAATATTTGGTCGCTTGGCATCCAAAAGCTTCGACTGAAAATGAGCGAACAACGACGGTAATTGAAAACGGACGCGACCAAATTTTGTTCCGTCAAGTGGCAGGTGCGCTTGCAAAACGCATCATCGCTTACGTAAAAGAAGGCACTTTCGTTCATCAAGGCGACGACATGGGTTTCATAAAATTTGGCTCTCGCGTCGATATTTATTTGCCTTTAGATGCCGAAATCTTGGTCACGTTGAACCAAAAAGCCCTTGGTAATCAAACAGTTATCGCAAAATTAAAATAAGTACCCCCTCAGTATTTGGCCCTAAAAAGTCGATAATTTCTACCCATAAAAAAGAGTGATTGCGCGAGTAATCACTCTTTTTTGTCTTTTAGGCAAAACAAGAGAGCGTCAAAATCTGTTTTGGAAAAGGCTTATCCACATTTAGAAATTTTTGTAAAATCGTACGTTAATTTATGCCTTGATTGCGGCGTAGCTGCAAAATCTCGGTAATATCAACATTAAAAACGATTTTCAAGCGGCGGTGTAACCGCTAAACGCCTTGTTTTGCGGTTACACCGCATTAAAAATTGAGTTATCGGCTAATGTTACCAATATTTTGCAGCTACGCAGCAATCAGACCTTTGGCAATAACTCATGACCTAAAATTCAAATAAGTTTCTCAAACCTATAATTTCGATTGAGAATCCATCTTACGCCAATTTTCACTTAGTTTTGCCAAATTTTTAAATATTTAATAATGGAACAACCACCGCTCGACGCACCCGATAAATCGTCCGAAACAACTCAAAATAACAGAATGTTGTGGCTCAAACGCTTCGGCATTGGCAGTTTTTTATTCTTTTTGGGCAAAGGTTTGCTCTGGCTTTTTCTAGGAAAAGCAGCTTTAGATGCGCTTTGCAATTGATTTTCTTTCAGAAATTTATCCACAGATTACACCTATTTACACCTATTTACACCTATTTATGACACGTTTTTAAGTAAAATAAGATTAAAATCGGTAAAACCACATGTAACCCGTGGATAAACTTAGCTTTACAAAAATAATTTACAATATATGAAATTAGTCGCTAAAACCTTCGCAGGACTTGAAGAAGTGCTGGCCGATGAACTGCGGGCCATTGACGGCGTGACGGAAGTGGAAATCACCAAACGCGGCGTCTTGTTTGAGGGCGATAAACGTGTTTTGTATCGCGCCAACCTTGAATGTCGGACGGCTTTGCGGATTTTGTTGCCGATTCATGGCTTCAAAGCATCGAATGAGCAGTCGTTTTATCGGAAAATGCGCGACATTGACTGGTGGGAAATCATGGATATTGACCAAACTTTCTCGATTGACGCCGTCGTTCGGTCCTCTATTTTCAGACATTCACATTACATTGGTTTGAAAACTAAGGATGCGATTGTTGACCAATTTCGAGACAGACTGAATCAACGGCCTAGCGTCAATACAGAGCAGCCTGACATTCGGATAAATGTACATATTCACGAAGACGAAATTATTGTTTCTTTGGATGCGTCGGGCGAGTCATTGCACCGTCGCGGCTATCGGCAACAAGCCGTCGAAGCCCCATTGAACGAAGTTTTGGCCGCAGGTATGATAAAGTTGTCGGGTTGGACGGGTGAAACGGATTTTACGGACGCGATGTGTGGCGGCGGCACTTTGCTCACCGAAGCCGCTTTGATTGCCTCAAACAGACCCCCACAGTATCGGCGGACACATTTCTGTTTCAAGCAATGGCAAGATTTTGATAAGGCACTTTTTGACGATATTTTAAGCACTTATGCCGCACAAGAGGTTGATTTTCAATGTGTTATATCAGGGTCAGATTTTGACGGTCGCGCCGTTCGGATTTCTGAAAAAAATATTGAAGCGATTGGTTTTGGCGATAAAATCAAAGTCCTACGCGGCGATTTTTTCAACCGAAAACCGCCGATTACTGAGGGGTCAGTTCTGATGATGAACCCGCCGTATGACGAGCGACTTGAATTGGAAGATGCCATAAAATACTACAAAACTATCGGCGATTCCTTGAAACACAACTGGAAAGGCGCAACTGCATGGGTTTTTACGGGCAATTTAGAAGCGGCAAAGTTCATTGGACTGCGACCTCGGCGTAAAATTCATTTGTTCAACGGGGCGTTAGAATGCCGTTTGTTGAAGTTTGAATTGTATTAAATTCATATCAACTTTCCAAGCATTTAAAACGCTTGGAAAGTTCAAAATAGTAGAAAAATGGCCTTACATAAAACGCTTTTAGCCGCTTTCGCCTTCACTTTTTTAGCGCACTCAACGACTGCCCAAACGGTAGGTTTATCGCTCAATAAATTAAAAACGACTCAAAAGCCTGTCGGGATACCCCCTCAGTATTTGACCGTTTTTTTACCAAAAAAAGTGATAAAAAGCATTGATAATCAAGCTATTAGCGATAAAAAAATGTCAGTTGTGCCATGCGTTTTCAGCGTTGAAACCTTGCCTTTTTTTTGCAAAATCGAATATAAAATGGGCTTCAACCAAAAATTACCTATTAAATTTCGACTTGGCGATGTGCAATACGTTGACCAATTGGAAGGAAAACATTGATAAATTACTTGATTTCTCTCATTTTGAAATAAAAAAGCCCAAAAATTATTTTTTACGCACTGATAAAACTATTTTTGCCCCGCTTTTTGAAGCTAAGGAGTAGATAACGCGTAAAGCCTTAAATGTCGATTTGCAATCAGTTGGTAATCAATCGTTTGTAAATTTATAATTTATCGTTCATCATTTCTTGACAAGCTAATGAAAGATTCACGTAATCTAATTTGGTAACATTTTAAATTTTAAGTAACGACATGGCAATCTATTTGTCTAAGGAAAAAATGGAAGAAATCTTCCAAACTTACGGCGGTGACGCTAAGAATACAGGTTCGACAGAAGGTCAAGTAGCCCTTTTTTCATACCGTATTGCGGAACTTTCTAAGCACTTGCAAACCAACAAACAAGACCACGCTTGCCGTCGTTCTTTGTTGGCTTTGGTAGGTCAACGCAAGCGTTTTTTGGCGTATTTGCACGATAA
>JAYSRS010000168.1:0-5628 GCA_043720935.1 Saprospiraceae bacterium | reverse complement strand
ATCTTTGATGGGGCGAAAAAACACGAAATTGACGACTGGGTCAAAAAAGCGGGCTTGCCTGAATTGGGTTCTACGTACTTGCAAGACGGCGAAACGGGTGACCGTTTCCACCAAAAAGCAACCGTTGGTATTATCTACATCTTGAAACTCTCGCACATGGTTGACGACAAACTCCATGCGCGTTCAATCGGGCCGTACTCGCTCATTACGCAACAGCCTTTGGGCGGTAAAGCGCAATTTGGTGGTCAGCGTTTCGGTGAAATGGAGGTTTGGGCATTGGAGGCTTTCGGTGCGGCGAACATCTTGCAAGAGTTGTTGACAATTAAATCTGATGACATTCAAGGACGGGCAAAAGCCTACGAAGCGATTGTCAAAGGTGATAACTTACCCGAACCGAATATTCCTGAATCATTCAACGTTTTGATTCATGAGTTGCGCGGTTTGGCTTTGGATGTGAAGTTTGATTAAATTTTATACCCCCCTCAGTATTTTGGGGAATTAAAAATTAAAAATGAAGAATTAAAGGTGTCAAACGTTAAATTCTTAATTTTTAATTTTTAATTCCCCCAAATACTGAGGGGGTAATTTTTCTTTATTGACATTGTAATTTTTCAAAACCATACTTAAAGAATTTACCTCTGATTTCGATTAAATATTTCCTCGAAATGAAACAAAAAGAAAACTATGATTTAACACCAATAAATCTAAAAGTAGCATTCAATATTTTTAGAGATTGGACAGCAGTAATGACAATCAAATATCCCAAACTTGATTTTGAGATAATTGACGAAACTGTTTTATTGAATGATTTAAAGGATTGCTTGAAGAATGGATTAAATTCACTTTATAGCAATAAGAAATTTTGGAATCCACAAATGCTCCAAAATTGGGACATTGGGTACTTAATGGGCTATTTAGAAGGTAATTTATTGAAACATTGGGTACAGGAATATATTGTTCGACAAGGTGAAGACTATAAGACTTATTCAATGCTACAATCATTGTGTCTGTTTTTAGATTTTGATAAAATGACTGAAATTAAATTAGACACAATTTATGAAGCATTGATAAATAAAGATTCTAATTTAGCTAACAATTCTATGGATGTAAATGTCAAAGAGATATTAATTCAAAAGAAGGTTAAAGAAGTAACAAGCGACGAAAAAGGTAAAACAAAAGCACTTTTAAATAATCTTAGAAATAAGTATATTTTAAAAATGGTTGATTTTGAGGCAGAACACTTTTCATTTGATGCAAATAAATACATAAAAGATAATGAGTTTGAAGCATTGATAAATTTGAATCGCCCAAAGAGTAAACCTAAAATGTTAGAAAAATGACCCCCTCAGTATTTTGACTAAAAAAACAATAAAATGACGGCTTCGCAAGATAAAAACATACATAATCAGCAGCCCGAAAATCGGCAATACACGCTTGAACAATATTTTGAGTTTGAGTACAATGCCGAAGGAAAGCATGAATTTCACAACGGTTTGATTGTGGAAATGTCTTACACGTCTGAAAGTCATGGGATTATCGTTCATAATTTAGATGTGGAATTGGGTATTTGCTTGAAAAGTCGGCGTGATTGTCTTGTGATTCCAAACGATAGAATGGTGTACATTCCCGCTTGTAATAAAACGTGTTATCCCGATTTATTGGTTGTTTGTGGAGAAAGGTCGTATTATCAATATTCAAAAAACATGAAAGCGACTTTAAATCCGACTATTTTAATTGAAGTTTTATCTGATTCTACTAAAAATTATGATAAAAAAGGGAAAAGAAAGTGTTACCGAACGATTCCTTCTTTAAAACAATACGTTATTGTTGACCAAGAAACAAAATTTGTGGAAGTCTATGAGCGTGGAGAGAATGATGCTTGGTTTTCAGAAATATATTACGATGATGACGATGTAATTAAAATTGGGGATTGTCAAATTTTATTAAAAGACATTTATGATAAGGTTGATTTGCCCGAAGGTGAATCTAAAAGTGATAATTGACCCCCTCAGTATTTTGACTAAAAAAACAAATCAATGAACAATTATAGAATTGATTTAAAAGAATTAAGTCGTCGAGAAAGTGAGCAAGTGGAATGGAAGAAAAATGGCGATTTTATACACATAGCGCAAGGAATTGCTGCGACATTGTCCGCTTTTGCCAACGATATTAATAATCTTGGCGGTGGCTATGTTGTGTGCGGGGCGAATGAAATAAAAGATATTTATGGGTTTCCTTCGGTTGAATATACGGGTTTGACGGCTAATAAATTGGCTGAAATTAAGGGTAAAGTATTGACAATTTGTAATACAAATGTATCGCCTTCAATTCAACCGATTGTTCAAGAAATGGCGCATCCGACGGAAATTGATAAACGAATTTTGGTTTTTATAATGCCCGCAACCACAAAAGCACATTCTTTTAGAGACGGAGAAAAAACAACTTATTGGGTACGCAATGCGAAATCAACAATTGAAGCGAAAAATGGCTTGTTTCGGCAATTAATGATTAAAAATAATGAAATTGATCATTTTGATAAACGCATTAACTTCCATGCAACCGAAGCAGATATTGATTTATTGGCCATGAGGAGTTATTTAAGTGATATGAATTTCAGTTTATTGAATAAATCTATTGAAGATTTTATTTCAGATACGGCTCAAATCACATCTTTAATACCGCCTTTGTTCGGAAAATCGGGATTAGACAATACACTTAGGCCGCGAAATTTTACTATTTTGTTGTTTGGTAAAAATCCGCAACGCTTTTTTTCTCACGCCCATACAATTGTGTCAATTTATAACGGAACGGATAGAGGAACGAGACATGGAGAACGGTATGAGTTGACAGGAACAATCATTGAACAAGCTAAAGAAGCGATTAAAATATTAAATAATCAGTCTTATGTGGCCTTCGATAAAGTAAGTGGGCGTGCTAATCAAGTCAAATATCCCGTTCGAGCTTTGCAAGAAGCAGTTATAAATGCGATTGTTCATAGAGATTACCAAATACCGCAGCCGATTAGAATTACGGTTTTTTCAGATAGAATTGAGGTACTTTCTCCTGGTAGTTTGTATTGGGGTGTCTTGAAAGAAGATTTTGTAAACGGAAAAGCAACGGCAAGTTGGCGCAATCAAAGTTTTGCCCATTTGTTTTACAAATTAGATTTAGCGCAAAATGAAGGGCAAGGTATTACAACAATATTGTGGACAATGCAACAAGAAGGTTGTCCACCACCGATATTTAAGATTGGCGTAGAGACTGTTACGTGCATTTTACCTGCACATGAACGACATGAACAGATTAGAAATGGGAAATGACCCCCTCAGTATTTTGACTAAAAAAGTAAGAAAATGACGGCTTCGCAAGATAAAAACATAGACAATCAGCAGCCCGAAAATCGAAAATATACACTTGAAGAATATTTCGATTTCCGAAACACTGCCGAACGAAGGTTTGAATACCACGATGGTAAAATCATTCCTGTAACGTCGGCTAGTGAAAATCATGGTCGAATCGTGTCAAATTTGGTGTATTTGCTACAATCTTGCTTACGAAATACGGATTGTGATGTGTATGCGAGTGATAGAGATGTTTATTCAGAAGCATGTAACCGCATTTTTTATCCCGATTTGACGGTCATTTGCGGCAAAAAAGAACGGATGCAGTATTCAGAAAATGTGGTTGTTACTTTAAATCCAACGATTTTAATTGAAGTATTGTCTGATAGTACAAAGCGATTTGATAAGACAACAAAAAAGAATTGTTATCGAAAAATACCCTCTTTGCGTCAATATGTTTTAATCTCACAAGACGAAAAATTTATCGAAATTTTAGAGCGTGATAATGAATTAGAAAAGTCTTGGAAAACACATTTTTATGAAGAAGGTGACGAAATAGTTAAAATTGGAGACTGCAAAATATTGTTAGAGGAGATTTATCATAAAGTGGAATTGCCAAAAGGTGAACCTAAAAGCGATAATTGACCCCCTCAGTATTTTGACTAAAAAATGATTTTTATAAACAATTAAAAAATCAATAGCATGGAACAAACGTCTTTACTAAGTCGGATAACAATGAATCCGAACATTTGCCACGGCAAACCGACGGTTCGCAATATGCGTTATCCTGTTACGATGATTTTAGATTTATTAGCGGCGGGAATGAGTTTTGAAGAATTGATAGAAGATTATCCTGCATTGGAACGGGCTGATATTGCCGCTTGTTTGGCGTTTGGAAATAGAAAATGACCCCCTCAGTATTTTGACTAAAAAAGCAGTAATTTCAATTGATAATCAATTGAATCAAATATAGAAATTTAAGAAATTCATTTAATAAATATACAGGTAAAGCATGTCGTTAAAAAAAGCGTCCACTAAGCCGAGTAATGCCTTTGATAGCATTACGATAAGCCTTGCGAGTCCAGATGATATTTTGGAGCGTAGCTATGGCGAAGTTCTCAAACCCGAAACAATTAACTATCGCTCCTACAAGCCCGAGCGTGACGGTTTGTTTTGCGAACGCATTTTTGGTCCCGTTAAGGACTATGAATGTTATTGCGGCAAGTACAAACGGATTCGTTACAAGGGGATTGTGTGCGACCGTTGCGGCGTCGAGGTGACGGAAAAGAAAGTCCGTCGTGAGCGTATGGGCCACATCAAGTTGGTTGTGCCTGTTGTACATATTTGGTTTTTCCGTTCTTTGCCGAACAAAATTGGCTACACGCTAGGTTTGTCGAGCAAAAAATTGGAAGCAATCATTTATTACGAGCGTTACGTCGTTATCAATGCGGGTGTGAAAGCGGGTGAAGGTGTCAACAATCTCGACCTTTTAACCGAGGAGGAATACCTCGAAAAAATCGAAAGCCTTCCAAAGGAAAATCAGCAGCTCGACGATTCAGACCCCGAAAAGTTCATCGCCAAAATGGGTGCGGAGGCCGTTTATGACCTTCTCTGCCGTTTGGAATTGGACAGTTTGTCGGCTTCATTGCGTCATACAGCAGCAACGGAAGCATCGCAGCAAAAGAAATCGGAAGCATTGAAACGTTTGCGCGTTGTGGAAGCATTCCGCGAAGCACACGCATCGGGTATTGAAAACCGTCCTGAATGGATGATTATTCAATATTTGCCCGTCGTTCCGCCTGAATTGCGTCCGTTAGTGCCTTTGGATGGTGGTCGTTTTGCGTCTTCGGATTTGAACGATTTGTACCGTCGTGTGATTATTCGGAACAATCGTCTGAAGCGTCTTTTGGAAATCAAAGCTCCAGAAGTTATCTTGCGTAACGAAAAGCGTATGTTGCAAGAGGCCGTTGACTCGTTGTTTGATAACTCACGTAAATCGAACGCGGTTAAAGCCGAAGGTGGTCGGGCCTTGAAATCATTGTCCGATATTTTGAAAGGTAAACAAGGCCGTTTCCGTCAAAACTTGCTCGGAAAGCGTGTGGATTATTCGGGTCGTTCGGTAATTGTCGTTGGGCCAACGCAAAAATTGCACGAGTGCGGTTTGCCAAAACAAATGGCGGCAGAATTATTCAAGCCGTTTATTATTCGTAAATTGATTGAGCGCGGCATCGTTAAGACCGTAAAATCAGCAAAAAAACTCGTTGACCGCAAGGACAATGTGATTTGG
>JAYSRS010000167.1:0-5629 GCA_043720935.1 Saprospiraceae bacterium | reverse complement strand
AACAAGCTGCCTCCTAAAAAATCCTTCAGATGGCGATTTTCGAGCGCAGCGAGAAAGAGCCAGTAAAATACGCTTTTATTTACTTAACGTTCCTTAGGCGAAAATCAAGTCCTATTTGTGTAAACTTTAATATCAAAAAAATGCCAACTTTAATTGTCCTTTTCAATCTCAAGCGGAAGAAAACCGCCATCAAAAAATACGAAAAATGGGCGCAAAAAACCGACGTCCCGACCGTCAAAGGCTTAAAATCGGTGGATGATTTCAAGGTTTACCGCATGGGCAACATTTTAGGCACTGAAAAAGCGTCGCCGTATCAATATTGTGAAATCATCGAAGTCAACGACATGAACGGTTTATTTGCCGAAATTGGCAGCGAAACGATGCAACGCGTGTCGGCGGAATTCCAAGAATTTGCCAAAAATCCGTTGTTTATTGTCTCCGAAAAATTCGCCTAAATGTTGGATTTTATGGGCTACTGATTGGACGGATGCGACTGATTTGCGCTGATTTTTTGTCATTCAGCAGGAAACTAAAAATCAGTGTAAATCAGTGTAAATCAGTGTAAATCAGTGTAAATCAGTCATATCAGCCCAATCAGCCCAATCAGCCCAATCAGCCCAATCAGTGGCTCATTAAATCTCAAAAGGAACAAATTACGCCTTGTCAAATTAAAGCTGATAAGGCGTTTTACATTACTCAAAACTCAAAACGCTTTGTCATTCAGAAGGAACAAAACGCCAAAATACTGAGGGGCCTCTTTTGTCGCTTCGTTTCCTATTTTCTACGTAGTTTTGCGGTTTATTTTGAATAAAAATGAGAATATGGCTAAGAAATTCAATATTACAGGGACGTGTATTCCTACGCGGCATTACATGGCGGATGTCTCTACGAAAATAGCGAAAATAATGCAGATGGTTGAAGATGAAGATTACTTTATCATTAATCGGCCACGTCAATACGGTAAAACAACGACGTTGTTTACGATAGGCGAGCAACTTGAAAAAACGGGTGAATACCTTGCTTTTAACATCGGTTTTGAGGGTATAGGCGATACAGCATTTGAAAGCGAGCAAAATCTTGCGCCACTTTTTTTAAGGTTGTTAGCGCGAAACGTCAAGCGAAAAGATAAAGAAATAGCGGCTTTGTTGGAAAAAATGTCGGCAGATGTGGCGACGCTTGATGACTTGTCTAACAGCATCTTAGATTTTGTTGGACACGTAGATAAAAAGGTTGTTGTTTTGATTGACGAAGTGGATAAAAGCAGCAATAGTCAATTGTTTATCAGCTTTTTAGCTATGCTAAGAAATTTATATTTAAGTAGAACGATTGCTCCGACTTTTCATTCGGTCATCCTCGCGGGTGTGCATGATGTGAAGTCTTTAAAGCTCAAAATACGCGAAGGCGAAGAAGCAAAACTCAACTCTCCATGGAACATTGCGGCTGATTTCAAGGTGGATATGAACTTGCAGCCGTTTGAAATTAAGCCGATGTTGGACGATTATGTGGCCGAAAAAGGCGTCAAAATGGACACCGCTGCAATGGCCGAAGAGTTGTTTTATTACACGTCGGGCTATCCGTTTTTGGTCAGCAAACTCTGTAAAATGTTGGATGAAGAGATTATGCTGACACGCGACGCGCAAGAATGGACGGAACAAGACCTTGAAGAAGCTGTGCGGCAATTGGTAACGGAAAGCAATGCTAATTTTGATTCGCTCATAAAAAACCTTGATAACAATCAAAATCTGTACAATTTAGTCTATGATGTAGCGATTGAGGGGTTGCCTATTGCGTTCAATACGCACGAGTTGAGCAATAATTTAGGGCTTTTGTATGGCATTTTTGCGCGTGGGAATCGGCTCATTATCCACAACAGAATTTACAGGGAGGTGATTGTTGATTACATGACGGCGAACATGAATCGTATTCAAAGGGCAAAAGGGGCTGATTTCGGAAATGGCTACGCCAAAGCAGATAACACGCTTAATATGGAATTAGCGTTAAAAAATTTCCAAGCCTTCATGCACGAACAATACAGCAAACAAGACCGTGATTTTCTAGAACGACACGGGCGTTTGGTATTTTTAGCCTTTATGAAACCGATTTTGAACGGGCATGGCTATGATTTTAAAGAAGTTCAGATTTCGGAAGAACGCCGCTTGGATGTGACAATTACGTACTATCAACATAAATACGTCGCTGAATTGAAAATTTGGCGTGGCCTAGTGGCTCACGAAGAAGGTTTGAAACAACTCTCGGACTATTTAGACCGACTGAAATTGACGGAAGGTTATTTGCTGATTTTTGACCACAAAGAAGTGAAAACGTGGCATTCTGAATGGATTACGTATAAAGACAAAAAAATATTTATAGCTTGGGTTTGATGTAAATGTAGAGACAAGGCATGCCTTGTCTCTACGGCGCGTCTCTACGTTTGATACCCCCTCAGTATTTTTCTTATTTTTCTTATTTTTTGTATTACCCATATTATTCTAACCAATTCACAAATTATGAAAGAAGTATTTATTGTTGCTGCCGTTCGGACACCGATTGGCAGTTTTGGCGGCACATTAGCGGATATGTCTGCGACAAAATTAGGCGCATTGGCCATAAAATCGGCTCTCGAACGTGCAGGTATCGCCCCCGAAGAGGTGGATGATGTGTTGATGGGCAACGTTATTTCGGCGAATTTGGGGCAAGCACCCGCCCGTCAAGCGGCTCGTTATGCAGGTTTGCCCGACTCCGTGAACTGCACGACGATTAACAAAGTGTGTGCATCGGGCATGAAAGCGGCGGCTTATGGGGCGCAAAGCATTATGTTGGGACACGCCGATATTGTCGTCGCGGGGGGCATGGAAAGTATGTCGCAAGTGCCTTTTTACGTGCCAAAAGCGCGTTTTGGCTACAAATATGGCAATGGCGAACTCGTTGACGGCTTGTCGAAAGATGGCCTTTTAGACGTGTATGACCAACAAGCAATGGGCGTTTTTGCCGATAAAACGGCAACAAAATACGGTTTTTCAAGGGAAGAGCAAGACGCCTTTGCGATAGCGTCCTACAAAAAAGTAGCGGCTGCTACTGAGGGGGGGCATTTTAAAAATGAAATCGTCGGCGTAGAAATATCTACCCGAAAAGGAACGATTTTGATGACCGAAGATGAAGAATTTAAGAACGTCAATTTCGATAAAATTCCTACGCTTCGGCCCGCTTTTTCAAAAGATGGAACGGTGACAGCGGCAAACGCTTCGACGATTAATGACGGGGCATCCGCCTTGATTTTGGCAAGTGCCGCAGCCGTTAAACGATTGAATTTGAAGCCTTTAGCACGTATCGTAAGTTTTGCCGACGGCGAACAAGCACCCGCTTGGTTCACTACTGCACCGACAATTGCTGCACCGATTGCCTTAAAACGGTCGGGTTTAAATATTAGCGATATTAGTTATTTTGAAGTCAATGAAGCCTTTTCAGTCGTGCCAATGACTTTCGCAAAAGTGATGGATTTTGACCCGTCGAAAATGAATATTTACGGCGGTGCGGTTGCCATCGGACACCCGCTAGGCTGTTCAGGTGCGCGGATTTTGACGACTTTAACCTCGGTTTTGAACCAAAACGAAGCGCGTTATGGCATGGCCGCGATTTGCAACGGTGGGGGAGGAGCGTCGGCGATGATTTTGGAAAAAGTGTAACTTAGTACTGAGGGGTATAAAAAAAACGGATGCGCTCAACGGTGCATCCGTTTTTTTTATATCTCAACAAAGTCGCATAACGAAAGTCCAAAGTCCCATAAGAGAAGTGCGTAATTCAGAACTTACGTTGAATAACAACATTTTATAGCAACGGGGCGGTCACAACGTCCGCGTATTATTACGCCAATGACCCAATGACATTGACCAATCATGCGAACACACCCGCGTTGATTTCAAAGAACATGATTGGCTTCCCGATAAAAGTGAAGCAACAAACGGGCAACGCCGTCAAATGGTCGAAAGTGAATTACGCGGTCTCCAATACCAATCAGATTGAGCCTGAATACCTCCGCGAATGCTTTGAAGCAACCCTCGTCAATTGGATTGATAGGCTGCGGATTTCGGCCTACACCACAAACGGGATGCCGTCAACGATTTATAAAAACAACTTCACCGTTCCAAAAACCTACACATGGACAAATAAACTATTGACCCAAAAAGTATTTGGCAACGTCGCTAACCGCATCTTGACGTGGGCTATTCAATACAAAACAGGCACAAACCCCGTTCAAAAAATGACCGACGAAAACGGCTTTGTTAAGAAATACATCTACGACGCCCTTTCGCACTTGCAAATCGTCCAAGACCGCATGGACGCGAGCGAGGCCAATACACAAGCCACCACAAACTACACGTATCAGTACAAAGACGCGTCGAACCCGTTGAGTTTTATAAAAACGAGTACCACTTTTGCCAACGCCACAAACACGACCCCCCTCAGTACAAAACAGTACATGGACGGTTTGGGATGGCCTGTGAGTACCGTGCGCGAGTTTATACACACCGCGCAATCTGCATCAAAAAAACAACGTGACGTACGATGCCTTAGGCCGACAAGACAAAGTGTTTTTACCCTGTTTTAAATCTCAAAATAGTGCCGCCTGTTCAACAGACAGTCGTGCTTGTTTCAGCTTAGAAATTTAAAAATATACTAATACTAAAAACAAAAGTAGCCCTGACTGAGCAGAGCTACGCAAGATGAACTTTGTCGGCAATTGTCAACAACTTGTTCTCTCTATTTTTTTGTAAAATTAAGAAAAATAATTTTAGTTTTTTAGTGATAATTCAGACAGTACCTCCGACGCGCGTAAGCTGCTGTAAAGCCTTGCTAATCCGCCGCTGCTGAAGTGAATAAGTCGCATATTTCGTGGCTCAACAACGCGGGAACGGTCAATGATTATTTCATTGTGCAACGCTACAACCCGAATACGGACGTTTTTGAAAAGATTGCCACGGTAAATACCAAAACCGTCGAAGGCAACGAATATTACGCGACCGATGACACTGAACCGATGGAAGGCGAGAACATATACCGCATACACCTCGTTTTGAACGATGGTACAAGCCGCTATTCAGAAGAAAAAACAGTCGTTTTTCATACTGCAAACGGCATTGTGTTGTACCCAAATTCCGTTCACGATGTTCTGACCATCAACTTTACGGGTTACACGGGCAAAGCGATTGACCTCACCGTTTTTGATATGCAAGGCAAACGCTTGATAGTACGCCATATTGATAAACTACAAATAAGAGATTACAACTTAGAGATTACCGAAAATACCGCCGTCGGTCAACATCTGATTCTGATTGAAGCCAAAGGAATGAAAGATGTGGTGCGACAGTTTACAGTAGGCAAGTAGAGGTATGATGGTCATTTTGTCTTTACATAAAACACAAAAAAGCCGCTTTGATAGAACGTCAAAGCGGCTTTTTCTTTTAAAATACGGAGGGGCCACTTTTCAAATTTTTAAATTTATTTCATACACGATAGGCGTATTAAATTCGGCTTTAGGAACGTTGAAAAAATAAAAGCGCATTTTACGGGCTGTTTCTCGCTTCGCTCGAAAGACGCCCTTTAAAGGTTTTTTCTAGGAGGCAGCTTGTTT